>JBDLTM010000207.1:0-4336 GCA_039805805.1 Pseudomonadota bacterium
ACCCGCCAGCTGCTGGGCGAGAAGGAGCCTTCTATGCAGTTCACCACACCGGAGGAGCTCGGCGAGCTTGCGGTGTTCTTCTGCTCGCCGGCGGCCAGCAACGTGCGCGGCGCGGCGTGGAACATGGACGGCGGCTGGGCAGCGCAGTAAGCCTGCAGTTCCGGATCGGCGCTGCTGCTGTCAAAATCGGCCCTGTCATTCAGACTCTGGAATTCAGCCATGCCGAACGCCCCGCAGCGCCCCGACCGCATCCTGGTCGTGGACGACGATGCCCGCATACGCGACCTGCTCAAGCGCTACCTGACCCAGGAGGGCCTGGACGTGCTGCTGGCCGAGGACGGCCGCAGCCTGAACCGCCTGCTGCAGCGCGATGCGGTCGACCTCATCGTGCTCGACCTGATGCTGCCGGGCGAGGATGGGCTGAGCATCTGCCGCCGGCTGCGCGAGGCCAAGGACCGCACCCCGATCATCATGCTGACGGCCAAGAGCGAGGACATCGACCGCATCGTCGGGCTCGAGGTTGGCGCCGATGACTACCTCGGCAAGCCTTTCAACCCGCGCGAGCTGCTGGCGCGCATCCACGCGGTGCTGCGACGCAGGCCTCCGCCCGAGGTGCCGGGCGCGCCTTCGAGCGAAGTCGAGGTGGTGCGCTTCGGCCCCTACACGCTGGATCTGGGACAGCGCAAGCTGCGCAAGCACGAGACAGACCTGTCGCTGACGACTGGCGAGTTCGCCATGCTCAAGGCGCTGGTGCGCCATCCGCGCCAGCCGCTGTCGCGCGACAAGCTGGCCCAGCTCGCGCGGGGCCGTGAGTTCGAGCCCTTCGACCGCAGCCTCGACGTCCAGGTTTCGCGCCTGCGCAAGCTGATCGAGGAAGACCCGACCGCGCCACGCTACATCCAGACCGTCTGGGGCGTGGGCTATGTCTTCGTTCCGGACGGGAAGACGGATTGAGGCGCTGGCTCAGACTGCGTGCGGCCTGGCGCCGCCAGCTGCCGGCCGGCTGGCCGGGAATCAGCCTGTTCTGGCGCAACTGGCTGGCGCTGGCGCTGATCCTGCTGGGCTGCCTGCTGGCCTGGCTGCAGAGCTACCGGGCGCTGGAATTCGAGCCGCGCGCCCTGCAGAGCGCGCGCCAGATCGCCTCGCTGGTCAACCTGAGCCGGGCCGCGCTACGCCATGCCGACGCGGTCTCGCGAGTCGCGTTGATCAAGACCTGGCTCGACGAGGAGGAAGTGCAGATCTCGGTGCGCGAGCCCGAAGACAGCTACGAGCCCTATGACCAGAGCGCGTTCGGACGCAAGGTCAGTGCCGAACTGACCCAACTGCTGGGCAAGGGCACGCTGGTGGCGCGCCGGGTCAACGGACGCGAAGGCCTGTGGGTGGGATTCAGGATCGGACGCGAGAGCTTCTGGCTGCTGACCGACCCCAAGCGCGTCGGCGCGGTCGAGCGCAGCACCTGGCTGGTCTGGCTCGCGATCGCTGCGGCCCTGTCGCTGCTGGGCGCTGCGCTGCTGGCAAGGCTCGTCAACCAGCCGCTCAAGGAACTGCAGATTGCCTCGACTCAGGTGCGCGAAGGCGACTTCGATTCGGTCCGGCTGGACGAGGGCGTGCGCACGCACGAGATCCGCGAGGTCAACATCGGCTTCAACCGGATGGCGCGCCAGCTCGGACAGGCCGAGCAGGACCGGGTGCTGATGCTGGCCGGCATCTCGCACGACCTGCGCACGCCACTGGCGCGGCTGCGGCTCGAGGTCGAGCTCAGCGTGAGCGACGAGACCGCGCGCGACCACATGGTCGGTGACATCGAGCAGGTCGACGCCACCATCAACAAGTTCATGGACTACGCCCGCCCGCTGCCGGTGCGTCGCAGGAAAATCGACCTGTCCAGCTGCGTCGACGATGCGGTGCGTGCCTGTGGCGCCCGCAGTCCGCTGCTGGCCAGCGTGCGGATAGAGCCCGGGATCGTCGTGCTGGGCGACTCGGTCGAGCTGAGGCGCGTGTTCACCAACCTGCTGGAGAACGCCCTGCGCTACGCGCGCGGCCCCGACGGAACCGCCCGGGTCGAGGTGGACGCAGAGGTGCAGGCGCAGAAGGTGATCGTCACGCTGCACGACAATGGTCCCGGCGTGCCGGCCGAGCAGCTGCCGCGACTGACCCAGCCCTTCTTCCGCGGCGACGCAGCGCGTACCGCGGCCAGCGGCTCGGGCCTGGGGCTGGCGATCGTGAACAAGGCGGTCGCGCGCATGGGCGGCCAGCTGCTGCTGCGCAACCATCCGCTGGGCGGGCTGGTCGCCGAGCTGGTGCTGCTGCGCGGCTGAACACGCGTCAGGCGCGCGCCAGCAGCGCGACCGCCCTCGCCTCGATGCTGCGCCCTTCCCCGACCGGGCCCATCTTCTCGGCAGTCTTGGCCTTGACGTTGACCTGGCAGACATCGACTCCCAGCGCCTGCGCGATGCGCGAGCGCATCGCCGCCTTGTAGGGCGCAAGCTTGGGTGCCTGCGCGATCACGGTGCAGTCGATGTTGACGACGTGATAGCCCGTCCTGGCGACGGCATCGACCGCCTGCTGCAGCAGCAGGAAGGAATCCGCCCCCTTGAAGGCGGGGTCGTTGTCGGGGAAATGGGTGCCGATGTCGCCCAGGCCGGCCGCGCCGAGCAGCGCGTCGGTGATCGCATGCAGGAGTGCGTCGGCATCGGAGTGGCCGAGCAGGCCCTTCTCGTAGGGGATATCGACCCCGCCCAGGATCAGCGGACGGCCCTCGACCAGGGCATGGACGTCCCAGCCCTCGCCGATGCGAAGGGGGAGCAAGGAAGACGGCGCAGGCCGGCCGGCAGTGGATGAGGTCATGGTGTGCTCGCGTTCGGTTTCGGGATGAGGCCGCGTCAGCGCTGTCCAGCCTGCGCGCGCAGGCGCAGCAGGGCCTCGGCCAGCGCGAAGTCTTCCGGATAGGTGACCTTGAAGTTCTGCGCGCTGCCGCGCAACAGCAAGGGGCTTGCGCCCTGCGCCTCGATCGCGCTGGCCTCGTCGGTGATGCCGGCGTAGCCGCCCGACTCAGCCGCCGACAGCGCGCGCGCCAGCGCGCCGAGGCGGAACATCTGGGGCGTCTGCGCCAGCCACTTGTCGTCGCGCGCCAGCGTCGCGGCCACGCGCGGGACGCCATCAGCCTGCGCCGCCACGGACGCCTTGAGCGTGTCGGGCAGCGGCAGCGCCAGCAAGCCGCCGACCGCATCGTCGCGACAGGCGACGATCAGCGACTCGACCTGCTGCGGCGTGAGCAGGCAGCGCGCTGCGTCGTGCACCAGCACCCAGTCGGATTCCGGCACCCCGGCAGCCAGCAAGGCCTTGAGGCCGTTGTGCACGCTGGCAGCCCGGCTCGGTCCGCCGACGCGGCGCAGCTGGAGTCGCGGGTCAGCCCGGAACTGGCTGTCGTCGTCAGGCGCCAGCACCAGCAAGATGCTGGCGAGCTGCGGAAGGGCCAGGAAGGCGTCGAGCGTGTGGTCGACCAGACGGCGCCCTGCCAGCAGCTCGTATTGCTTGGGGCCGGCTCGGCCCGAGCGGCTGCCGGAGCCGGCGCAGGGGATCAGGGCATGGCAGCGCGGCGCGGGCAGCCCGGAATTGGAAGAAGATTCAAGCGACATGTGGTGGAGGATTCTAAAATCAGAAGGTCACCACCCTGCCCCAAGCCGGAGCGGGGTTTCGGTTTTGCCGCCACCCGGACCCGCATGGAACTGCCCAAACTCACCCCCGGCAAGCGCTACGCCCTGCCGCGCCCCATTGGATCGGCCGACGCACTGCTGCTGGCCCGGCTCGGCCTGCGCGAGAAAGCCGCGGGCCGGCCGGTCGCCATCGTCACCGCCGACGCCGGCGACGCCCAGCGCCTGCTCGACGAACTGCCCTTCTTCGCCCCGCAGCTGCGCTGCGCGCTGTTCCCGGACTGGGAGACGCTGCCCTACGACAGCTTCTCGCCGCACCAGGACCTGATCAGCGAGCGCCTGGCTACCCTGTGGCGCATCCAGCAGCGCGACCAGCAGCAGGGCGCCGACGTGGTGATCGTTCCTGCCACCACCGCGCTCTACCGTCTCGCTCCCCCGGCCTTCCTGGCCGGCTACACCTTCGAGTTCCGCGTCAAGCAGAAGCTCGACGAGGCCAGGCTCAAGGCCCAGCTGACGCTGGCGGGCTACCAGCATGTGACCCAGGTGGTGAGCCCGGGGGAGTACGCGGTGCGCGGCAGCCTGATCGACCTGTTCCCGATGGGAGCGGAGCAGCCCTTCCGGGTCGACCTGTTCGACGACGAGATCGACTCGATCCGCACCTTCGATACCGACAGCCAGCGCAG
>JBDLTM010000208.1:0-4320 GCA_039805805.1 Pseudomonadota bacterium
TCCGACCACTGCCAGCACATCTTCGAGGACGAGCCCGAGAAGTACGTGCAGAGCTGGCTGCCGGTGCACCAGATCTACCAGGGCAACTGCTTCCCCGAGGGCACCGACCCGACGGCCGAGGGCTTCAACCCGCTGATGGCCGTGCTCGACTACTACAAGATGAACGTGGGCCGCGACAACTTCGATTTCGAAGGTTCCGAAGACCAGAAGAACTTTGCCGCCTGGCGCGGCGAGACCGTGCAAGGAGACGTGAAATGAGCGTGAAAGCGATTGGCAACTACGACTTCCCGATGAAGGACGTGCGCGAGAACTTCCCCGCGCCGCTGCTCTACATCGGCTGGGAAGACCACCTGATGTTCGCCGCGCCCTTCTGCCTGCCGCTGCCGCCCGACACCCCGTTCGGCGCCCTGTCCAGCGCCGTGCTGCCGGGCATCTACGGCGCGCACCCCGACTTCGAGAAGATCGACTGGTCGCAGGCCGAGTGGTTCAAGTCCGGCCAGCCCTGGACGCCCGATCCGGCCAAGTCGCTGGCCGACAACGGCCTGCAGCACAAGGACGTGATCCGCTTCCGCACGCCGGGCCTGACCGGCATCAAGGGTTCCTTCAGCTGACAGGCGTTTCCTCCATGCACCCCGCTGCCAGCGCGGCGGGGTGCCACTCCTCCGGTTTATGAGCTACCAACTGACCATAGAGCCCCTGGGCACCACGATCGACGTGGAGGAAGGGCAGACCGTGCTGGACGCGGCGCTGCGCCAGGGCATCTACATTCCCCACGCCTGCGGCCACGGCCTGTGCGGTACCTGCAAGGTGCAGGTGCTCGACGGCGACGTCGACCATGGCGCGGCCAACCCGTTCGCGCTGATGGACTTCGAGCGCGATGAGGGCAAGACGCTGGCCTGCTGCTGCACGCTGCAGAGCGACCTCACCATCGAAGCCGACATCGACGAGGAGCCGGACGCCGAGATCATCCCGGTCACCGACTTCGACGCCAGCGTCAGCCGCATCGTCGAGCTCACGCCGACGATCCGCGCCATCCACCTCAAGCTCGACCGCCCGATCCATTTCCAGGCCGGCCAGTATGTGCAGCTGCACATCCCGGGGCTGGACGCGCCACGCGCGTTCTCGATCGCCAATGCACCGGCCGACGCCAAGGCCACCAGCGAGATCGAGCTCAACGTGCGCCGGGTCCCCGGCGGCGCCGGCACCACCTATCTGCACGAGCAGCTGAAAGCGGGCGATCGCCTCAAGGTCGCCGGCCCCTACGGCCGCTTCTTCGTGCGCCGCTCGGCCGAGATGCCGATGGTCTTCATGGCCGGCGGCTCGGGACTGTCGAGCCCGCGCTCGATGATCCTGGACCTGCTCGAAAGCGGCAACACCCAGCCGATCACCCTGGTCTACGGCCAGCGCAGCCGCGAAGAGCTCTACTACGACGACGAGTTCCGTGCCCTGGCGGCGCAATACCCGCAGTTCCAATACCTGCCGGTGCTGTCGCACGAGGCCGAGGGTTCGGACTGGAGCGGTGCGCGCGGCTTCGTGCACGAGGCTGCCAAGGCGCATTTCCCCGACGGCTTCGCCGGCCACAAGGCCTATCTGTGCGGCCCGCCGGCCATGATCGAGGCCTGCATCGGCGCGCTGATGCAGGGCCGCCTGTACGAGCGCGACATCTACACGGAGAAGTTCCTCTCGGCAGCGGACGCCTCGACCCACCGCAGCCCGCTGTTCCAGCGCGTCTGAGCCAGCATCGGCACGACCATGTGGTTCGACACGCGACCCAAGCACAAGGTGCTGGTGGTGCAGACCGGCGAGGAATACCTCTGTGCCAGCGACGAGAGCCTGCTCACCGGCATGGTCCGCATAGGCCGCAAGGGCATACCGGTCGGCTGCATCAACGGCGGCTGCGGCGTCTGCAAGGTCCGCATCCTCGAGGGCGAGGTCAAATCGCTCGGCCCGATCAGCCGCGCCCATGTGACGCTCGAGGAAGAGCGCGAGGGCCTGACCCTCGCCTGCCGCGTGGCGCCGCTGACCGCTGTCCGCCTGGAAGTGGCGGGCAAGCTCAACAAACCCTTTGGACGCGCGGAGCCTGCGACCGCGAGTCCCTCGCCCCAGCAGTAATCAAACGAAGGAGACAAATCATGGGTGTTATGCGAATCGGGCACGCCAGCCTGAAGGTGATGGACATGGCCGCGGCCGTGAACCACTACGTCAACGTGCTGGGCATGTACAAGGTCATGGAAGACAAGCACGGCAACGTGTACCTGAAGTGCTGGGACGAGTGGGACAAGTTCTCGCTGGTGCTGACTCCGAGCGACCAGGCCGGCCTGAACCACGTGGCCTACAAGGTCGAGAAGGACGCCGACCTCGACGAACTTCAGGCCAGGATCGAGGCCTACGGCATCAGCACCGCCGTGCTGCCCGAAGGCACCATGCCCGCCACCGGCCGCATGCTGCAGTTCAATCTGCCCAGCGGCCACGAGATGCGCCTGTACGCCATGAAGGAATACGTCGGCACCGAGGTGGGCACCGTCAACCCGGATCCCTGGCCGGACAACGTCCACGGCTCGGGCGCGCACTGGCTGGACCATGTCCTGCTGATGTGCGAGCTCAACCCCGAGACCGGCGTCAACCACGTGGCAGACAACACCAAGTTCTGCATCGAGGTGCTGGACTTCTTCACCACCGAGCAGGTCGTCGTCGGCCCGGGCGGCTCGATCCAGGCCGCGACCTGGATGGCCCGCACCACCACGCCTCATGACCTCGCCTTCGTCGGCGGTCCGCGCGCCGGCCTGCACCATATCGCCTTCTTCCTCGACAGCTGGAACGACGTGCTGAAGTCGGCCGACGTCATGGCCAAGACCAAGACCAAGATCGACGTGGCACCGACCCGCCACGGCATCACCCGCGGCGAGACGATCTACTTCTTCGACCCGAGCGGCAACCGCAACGAGACCTTCGCCGGCCTGGGCTACCTGGCGCAGCGCGACCGTCCCGTCACCACCTGGACCGAAGACAAGCTGTGGAGCGGCATCTTCTATCACACCGGCGAAGCCGTGCCTTCCTTCACCGACGTGTACACCTGATCCTGTTCCGCCCGACCCTGGTCAGGCCGTTCTGAGCCTGACCTGACAAGCGGCAAGGCGACTGGCGCGCCTTGCCGCTCCCACCACGAAGCCCCCCTTGAAATGAGCAACCCCGAAATCGGCAAGAGCGTCGTCACCGGCGACCTCGTCACCAACTACCACGACATCGGCCAGGGCGCGCCCCTGCTGATGCTGCACGGCTCGGGTCCCGGCGTCAGCGCCTGGGCCAACTGGCGCATCGCGCTGCAGACGCTGCAGGACGACTTCCGCATGCTCGCGCCTGACCTGGCCGGCTTCGGCTACACCCAGACTCCGCCCGGCACGGTGTACTCGCGCCAGCACTGGCTCGACCAGATCGTGCGCTTCATGGACGCGGTCGGCGTCGAGAAGACCCACCTGATCGGCAACTCCTTCGGCGGTTCGATGGCGCTGGCGCTGGCCATCGCCCATCCCGACCGCGTCGACAAGCTGGTGCTGATGGGTTCGGTCGGCGTGCCGTTCGAGATCACCCCCGGCCTGGACGCGGTCTGGGGCTACGAGCCCTCGGTCGAGAACATGAAGGCGATCATGAAGACCTTCGCCTACGACCAGTCGCTGCTCGGCGACGACCTGGCCCGCATCCGCTACGAGGCCAGCGTGCGCCCCGGCGTGCAGGAGGCTTTCTCCAGCATGTTCCCGGCCCCGCGCCAGCGCTGGGTCGACGCGATGGCGCACCCCGAGGCCGCCGTGCGCGGCATCAGGCACAAGACGCTGCTGGTGCACGGCCGCGACGACCAGGTGATCCCGCTGTCGACGTCGATGACGCTGCTGGACTGGATCGACGACAGCCAGCTGCATGTCTTCGGGCGCTGCGGCCACTGGACCCAGATCGAGCATGCCGCCGGCTTCTGCCAGCTGCTGTGCAACTTCCTGAAGTAAGCCCAGGCCTGAGCCTGTGCGCTTCGCCAGGTTCTGCACGGTGCAGTGCCTTTCACACCCCATGGCTGGTCTTGCTCATGGGGTGTTTTTTCAATTTCTCTACCAGAAACTCCCATGAAGCTGTTGAGGTTTGGCCCCAAGGGCCAGGAGCGTCCCGGCGCGGTCGATGCCAATGGCAAGCTGCGCGACCTGTCCCTGCTGATCCCGGACTGGACGCCGGAATGGCTCGCGCCCGGCAAGCTGGCGGCCGTGGCCGCGATCGACCTCGAGCGCATGCCGCTGGTCGATGCCGGGGCCAGGCTGGGCACGCCGATCGCGGGCACGC
>JBDLTM010000209.1:0-4316 GCA_039805805.1 Pseudomonadota bacterium
TCCCTCTCGTTGATGGCGTGGTCAGGTGCCATGGTGAGTGCACCGTTCAGCCGTTGAGTTCGCGGACATGGCTGCCCGGCAGTTCCCTGGGCTCGGGAAAGCCGGTGAACCAGTACAGCAGATGCGAGGCCATGCCCGGATGCTTGCCGGCCTTGAGCTTGCCGTAGCCGTACGCACCCGCCATCCCGAGGCCCATGCCGATCACGGGGAAACCGGTGCTGATCCCGAGCATCACGCCCGCGAAGCCGATCATGGCCACGTCGATCTCCCAGAACAGGAACTTGGCGCCGTCGTCGAGCCGGCGCGGAATGTAGTGAGACAGATCCGCCTGCCTGGACATGAGCGCCCCCTGGTTCAGATGGTTGCCGTGAAGCTGGCGTTGACGATGCCGACGATGACGCCGATGCCCATCGAAAGCACCACGGCGCCGAAGAACCAGCTCCAGTCCTTCCTGACCGCGGCGACGACGGATCCCACCCCCAGCGCGATCAGGGCCGCGAGCTTGCCCAGGTTGCCCTTGACCCAGCCGTCCCACTTGGCCACGGCGGCATCGAATTCCGTGCCGTCGCTGGCATAGGCTCCCGACGCCAGCGTCATCAGGCCCAGGACCAGGCCCGCGACCAACAAGACCCTGAGCCACTGTCCCGACTCCCGGCGCATCCCGACTGCTCGTATTGCTGCGGTCATTTCAAAACTCCCTAGAAGGTGGATGGAGAACCCCTGAGACTTCCCCGTGAGGGGCCCTGCGCCAGGGGAAGCGCAAAGTCGATGACCGGTCATTTCCCTCGGGGGACCGGCTTGCATTCATACCGGACCGGTGGCTTGCTGCGCTTCTTCTTGAGTGGCCTGGGCTTGGGTGGGACCTGCACGCGCGGGCTTTCCTCTTCTGGCAGCTCCGATTCAGGGACCGGCAGCTCGGGTTGCTCGAACCTGGGCGACTGGGCCGGGGCCACTTGCAGATGCTTGATCGAGCGTTGCGGGCACTCCTCGCCGTCGCAGAAGACGAAGCGGGCTTCGCGCGGTACGCCGAACTGCGCCACGTCGAACAGCCGGTCCAGCTCCCTGGTCTGGCCCAGTGACTGCGCCCCGGCGGTCCCGGCCATTTGCAGCAGCAGGATGAAGGGCAGGCTGAACCCGCGTGCCGGCAGTGCCATGTCATTTCCCGCGGATGGCAATGCGTGTCGACTCGGCCATGGCCTGACGCCGGTAGCCCGCATGGAAGCGCTGCACGTCGCGGACATAGTCCTCCTGGGCCGCAAGATTCCTGGAGGCGGGGCCGGCGTAGTAGCAGCCGACCGATTTCCAGGTCGAACCGAAGCGCCGGATGCAGTCCGCCAGCACCCAGGCGCCGACCTTCTGGCTGGTGCAGGCATCGAACAGCTGCTCGCGCCGGATGCCGAACTGCGCCAGGCGGGGCAGATGGATGGTGTTGATCTGCATCAGCCCGAGCGCGTGGTTGCCATCCCTGAGCCTGGGGCCCACCGCGCCGGTCCAGCCGCGCGACTCCTTCCACGCGATGGCCTTGAGCAGGAGCGGGTCGATGCCATGAATCCGGCCGGCTTCCTCCCAGCAAGTCGCCCAGGCAGCCGCCGGCAACAGGGAGACGACCCCCAGCGCATGCGCAATCCAGCCCATGGTTCCTCCCTCCCTTGGCAAGTCTCAAGCTGTTGGCTTGTCTTCAACTTGGCTGCACGTTAGCAGGCCAGAATTTGCTCAACAAGGAAAATGACAAACTTTTTTGTCATGGGGAAAGAACCCACACAACCCATGCAGGAGCGCCCATGAGAAGCCTGCATGACATCTGATTCACGGCGGCATGGTCTCCCGGCGGTCGGCAAGACGGCGCTGCACCTGGCTGACGAGCTTGGTCCGGGATGCAAAAGCGTCAGAGTCCAATGGGGCGTCACTGGGCACGCCGTGGCTTGCCCGCAGCCGAACGGCTGGCATCTCGACATGGCTCATCGAGTGCGACGGTCTGCAGTCATGTCAGGGTGGGGGTGGTCTGGAGCGAATCCGGCAATCGACCGAATACCCCAGCCCCCATTTGCAGTACAGGAGATGGCAAGAGCGCCCCTGCTGGGGCGCTCAGCTGTTCGGGTGTGTCCTGGTTCGATTCAGCAGCGGGACCGGCTCACGAGGTGCCCGAAACCATGGCTTTATGTCCTTCATCAGCAGGAAAAGATGCATTGGATCCGTCACGCTGGGCTCGAATTCCCACTGCAGGTACCAGTCCCTGGCGGCCTCATCCTTGGCATGGACCAGCAGCGCCCGGATACCCGCGATGTCGGCTGCCCGGGCGGTCCTGATCAAGGCGTCCTTGAGCAAGGCACGCCCGAGACCTATGCCCTTGTGCTCGGAGTCGACAGCGAGCCTGGCCAGCAGCATGACGGGTACCGGATGTTGTGGCATGCCCTTGACGACCCGTGGGGCTGCTGCACCAGGTTCGACGCTGCCCACGGCCAGGCTGTAGAAACCGGCGACGTTTCCTTCGCAGCAGGCCACATAGGTCTGAGAACTGTTGGCTTTCTGGTTGCCCAGTGCAAAGCGCTGCAGGTACTGATTCAGGGCCGGCTGACCGCAGTCGAAACCGTCGAGTTGATCGGAGGCCAGCAGCTTGCGGATCGGATCGTACGAGCGCGCCATCAACCCAGCAGCCCCGGCTCGCTGAGCAGCTTGTTGAGCTTGGGTTTGGCTGTCACGGGTTGGTCGAGCGCAGCCTGGAACGCATCCCATTGCTCAGGCGACAACTCGAAGCGACGCCGATCGGCCAGCATCTGGTTCGCCGCCAGTATGCCGGCATCGAGCAGGAACTCGCTGACGTTCTTGTGTGCAGCGCGAGCCGCCTCCTGCAGCAGCTGCTTGACCGGGAGGGTGGCGCGAACGTCGATACGCTCGGATTTCGACGGGATGGCTGCGGGCATGACGTGGACCTCTATTTAATATGACACGATCATAGCGTCCGGACGATGTACTGACAATATGAATCTGGATGCCAAATGGTCGGCGTTTGATTCGTTACTTACGCATTCTCAGGTTGAGGAAATTGACTAGAATTATTGTCACGTTAGCCAGAGTATCCACATGCCCTCAGGGTCATGCCCTTGCCGCTTCCCATCACACAGAGCTCACCATGCCCGGACTCATCTATGTGCTTACCAACGAAGCCATGCCTGGCTTGGTAAAGATCGGCCTGACAACTGACAGCGTTGATCTCGCATTGCCAACCTGAGCTCGAACAGCGGTGTACCGCTGCCGTTCGAGTGTCACTTCGCAGCTGAGGTAGACGTCAACCGAAGGTGGCGTCGCATGTCAGTCACTCTGCCCTGTCGGGGCTCCCACTCCAGGTGGAACCCAGATCACTCTGGCCAGCGCTTCGTTTTGCGCTGGCTCAGGAAAGTCTTTGTCGGGGATTTCACACTGCTGCGCGCAGATCCGCCACCGTCAGTCCGTGGCGCTCCAGTGTCTCGATGATCTCGGCGATGACGGCCTGCCGCTCGGCCTCGGGGTCTCGTTCCGCCTGGGCAAAGAAGGCGCTGGCCTGCTGAAGCAGGTCCTCGAAGCGGCGGTCGGTCAAGGGATCCTGCCGGACGGCGGGTGTGGAAGGTCTGCGGTGAGCTCGGCCGGGGCGCATGTTCATGTGGGCTGCATTATCCGGCCAGGATATTCAGGCGGATAGGGTGCGCAAGGCCAGTGGTCTGAACCGTGACAGGGAAATCTTTATAGTAAATAAGTTTACTGTATAGTCTAGCCATGACCCGATCCCCCACCTCCCCTGCCCTTGCCCGCACGCGCCAGGCCCGCCTGATGGCGCTCTGGCTGCAATGGCGCCTGGGCAAGCTGGCCAGCGGCTCGGAAGCGCAGGAACGCGACTTCGCCGCCAGCCTGGGGCTGTCGCCGAGCCAGTGGAGCCAGCACAAGGCTGGCAAGCCGCTGGGCTCGCGCCTGGCGCGCCAGATCGAGGCTGCCTGCGGCCAGCCCGCCGGCTGGCTGGACCGGCCGCAGGAAGACGGCAGCGCCGCGGCCCCGCTGCGCGAGCTGCTCGAGATCAACCCTCCAGACAGCCTGCCGGCGACCACGCAGGCGCTGGCCGAGGCGCTCGGCATCGATCCGGCCGCCTATGCGCGCGGCCTGGGCCTGGCCGAGTCGGCGACCCAGGCGGGGTTTCCGTCACCAGCGGCCGACCACCGCATCCAGCGTGTCGACCTCAATGCCGAACTGGTCCAGCACGAGGAAGCCACGCTGCTGGTGCGCGTGCGTGGCGAGTCGATGCGCGACGTCGGCATCTTCGACGGCAACATCCTGGTGGTCGACAAGTC
>JBDLTM010000210.1:0-4305 GCA_039805805.1 Pseudomonadota bacterium
GGGCCTGCCGGCGCTGCAGGCCGAACTCGAAGGCCTGGCCCGCATCAGCAGCGTGCATCCGGGACAGGACGGCTCGGCGCGGCTGCTGGTCGAGCTGTCCGATGGCCAGACGGTCGAGAGCGTGCTACTGCCGCGCGGCGGCGTCTGCGTCTCGACCCAGGTCGGCTGCGCGGTCGGCTGCCAGTTCTGCATGACGGGCACAAGCGGCCTGCTGCGCCAGATCAGCTCGGCCGAGATCGTGGCGCAGGTTGTGCTGGCGCGCAGCCTGCGCAAGGTGGACAAGGTGGTCTTCATGGGGATGGGAGAGCCCTCGCACAACCTCGACAACGTGCTGGCCGCGATCGAGCTGCTCGCGACGCACGGCGCCATCGGCCACAAGAACCTGGTGTTCTCGACCGTCGGCGACCCGCGCGCCTTCGAGCGGCTGCCGCAGGGAACCGTCAAGCCCGCGCTGGCCGTCTCGCTGCACACGACCGACGCTGATCTGCGCGCCAGATTGCTGCCGCGCGCGCCGCGCATCAGCCCGGCCGAGCTGGTCGAGCAGGCTGAAGCCTACGCCCAGGCGACCGGCTATCCCATCCAGTACCAGTGGACCTTGCTCGAAGGCATCAACGACAGCGATCAGGAGACCGAACGGCTGGCTGAACTGCTCGCGGGCAAGAAGGCGATGATGAACTTCATCCCCTTCAACAGCGTTGAGGGCTCGGGCTTCCAGCGCCCGTCGGAGGAGCGTGCCTGGGAGATGACGCAGGCACTGCGCCGCCACGGCATCATCGCCTGCCTGCGCGACTCGGCGGGACAGGATGTCGACGGCGGCTGCGGCCAGCTGCGCGCCCGCGCTCTGGGAGAGAAGCAGGATCAGGAGACGGCCGGCCAGCCAATGGCAGAAGCCCCGATCCGCTTCAGCCGGCGGGACAAGGCTCCCGCCTGATCAGGCGTTGCCGGAGGCTATGCCCCAGCGCGCCAATGCGGCGTCGTCGCTCACGCGAGCATCGACCCAGCGCGCGCCCTCTGGCGTGACTTCCTTCTTCCAGAACGGCGCCTGCGTCTTGAGGTAGTCCATCAGGAACTCGCAGGCCTGGAAGCTCTCGCCGCGGTGCATCGAGCTGACCGCGACCAGCACGATCTGGTCCAGCGGCTGCATCAGGCCGACGCGGTGCACCACGCGCGCGCCCAGGATGTCAAAGCGCGCGAAGGCCTGATCCATCATGGCCTCGATCGCCTTCTCGGTCATACCGGGGTAATGCTCCAGCTCCATGGTCGCGACCGACGCGCCCTCGTTGCGGTCGCGCACGGTGCCGACGAAGGCGCAGACCGCGCCGACCTGCGCCATGTCGCGGCGAAGCGCTGCGACCTCGGCACTGAGGTCGAAGTCCTCGTGGCGGATGCTGACGCTGGCGCGCCTGTTGCCAGCCGGTTGAGCGGCGTTGGAAGTCATGTTTCAGCCCCCCGTCACCGGCGGGAAGAAGGCGACCTCGGCGCCGTCGCGCAGTGCGGCCGAGTCGCCGACCATGGCCTGGTCCAGCGCGGCGCGCACCGAACGGCCGCGCGCCAGCACCTCGGCCCAGACGCCACCGCGCGCGATCAGCTCGTCGCGCAGAGCACCGATGGTGCCGGCGTCGGTCTGCCAGCTCAGGCTGGCAGTGCCGAGCGCCTCGCGCAGCGAGGCAAAGAAACGGATCTGGATCTGCACGCGGGTTCAGCCCAGCAGGGCCGCCAGGGGATGGAAGTTGACCAGCTCGCCACGCGCCACCGTCTGCCCGGCCGGCAGGTCGAGCAGGCCGTCGCACCAGGCGACCGAGGTCAGCACGCCCGAGCTCTGGTTCGGGAACAGGTCCAGGCCGCCAGCGGCGTTGCGGCGCACGCGCAGGAACTCGCGCCGGCGGTCGGCACGCGGCCAGTCGAAATGCGCCGGCAAGGCCAGCGCCGGCGGCAGGCCGTCGGCACCGGACTGCGCAACGCCCTGCCCGCCCGTAACGCCCTGCAGCCGCAGCAGCAGGGGCCGCACCAGCAGCAGGAAGGTCACGAAGCTCGAGACCGGATTGCCCGGCAGGCCGACGAAGTGGCAGCGCCCTGCCCCTTCGCCATCGCGAGCGATCCAGCCATGGGCAAAGGGCTTGCCCGGCTTGATCGCGATCTGCCACAGGTCGAGTCCGCCGAGCTGCTGCACGGCCGGCTTGACATGGTCCTCCTCGCCGACCGAGACGCCACCGCTGGTGACGATCAGGTCGTGCGATTCTGCCGCCTGCTGCAGGGCCAAGAGGGTGGCGTCGCGCCGGTCAGGCACGATGCCGAGGTCGCTGACCTCGCAGCCCAGGTGGCGCAGCAGCACGGCCAGGAAATAGCGGTTCGAGTTGTAGATCGCGCCCGGCGCCATCGCCTCGGGCGCGACCTCGCCCGGCATGACGAGCTCGTCACCGGTCGAGAACAGCGCGACGCGCAGCCGCGGCCTGACCGGCAGCTCGGCCAGGCCCAGGCTGGCCGCCAGGCCGAGCTCGGCCGGGCCCAGCCGGGTGCCGGCCGAGAGCACGACCTCGCCCTGCCGGATGTCCTCGCCGCGGCGGCGGATGAACTGGCCAGTGACGGGCGCCTGCTGGAAGCGCACCGATCCGTCAGGCTGGACTTCGGCCTCCTCCTGTATCACGACCGCGTCGGCCCCTTCAGGCATCGGTGCGCCGGTGAAGATGCGCGCGACGCTGCCAGGCAGAAGCGCCGCACCGAAATGGCCAGCCGGGATGCGCTGCGAAACCGGCTGTGCCTGGCCGGTGGCGATCGCTGCCGCCACCTCGGCGCTGCTGACCGCGTAGCCGTCCATCGATGAGTTGTCGAAGCCCGGCACGTCGAGCGCGGAGCGGATGTCCTGCGCCAGCACGCGGCCGTCGGCCTCTAGCGTGGAGAGGCTGACCTCGCCGGACAAGGTCTGGGCTGCGCCAAGCAGTCTGGCGAGCGCATCCTCCAGGCTCATCAGCCCGGGGCGACGTTGGGCTTCGGCTTGGCTCATGGTGGAAGCTCAGCGTGTTCAGCTAGCGCAGTGCGCGGCGATGTAGGCCTTGACCTGCTCGGCGTCGGCCGGCATCACCTTGACGCGCTTCGGCAAGGCCTCGATGCCCTCGAACTTGGCCGGGCGGCTCGGCTCCTGGCCCAGCGCCTCGACGATGGTCGCAGCGAACTTGATCGGCAGCGCGGTCTCGAGCACGATCATCGGCACGCCGGCCTTCAGGTGCTCGCGCGCCACCTTGACGCCGTCGGCGGTGTGCGTGTCGATCATCTGGCCGAAGCGCTCGAAGCTGTCCCGGATCGTACGCAGGCGGTCTGCGTGCGTGCTCTTGCCGCTGACGAAACCGTAGCGGCTGGCCGCCTGGGCGAAATGCGGGTCGGCGCTGAGGTCGAAGCGGCCTTCCCTGTTGAGCGCATCGCCGAACAGGGCCTTGACGCGCGCGGCGTCGCGTCCCAGCAGGTCGAACACGAAGCGCTCGAAGTTGCTGGCCTTGGAGATGTCCATCGAGGGGCTGGAGGTCTCGAAGGTGTCGGCGCTGCCGCGCACGCGGTAGATGCCGGTGCGGAAGAACTCGTCGAGCACGTCGTTCTCGTTGGTCGCCACCACCAGCTGCTCGATCGGCAGGCCCATCATGCGCGCGACATGGCCGGCGCAGACGTTGCCGAAGTTGCCGCTCGGCACGGTGAAGCTGACCTTCTGCTCGTTGCGCTCAGTCGCGTAGAGGTAGCCGGCGAAGTAGTACACGACCTGGGCCAGCAGGCGGGCCCAGTTGATCGAGTTGACGGTGCCGATGCGGTACTTGCGCTTGAACTCGAGGTCGTTGGAGACCGCCTTGACGATGTCCTGGCAGTCGTCGAACACGCCTTCGATCGCGATGTTGTGGATGTTCTCGTCGAGCAGGCTGAACATCTGCGCCTGCTGGAACGGACTCATGCGGCCGTTCGGGCTGGTCATGAAGACGCGCACGCCCTGCTTGCCGCGCATCGCGTACTCGGCCGCGCTGCCGGTGTCGCCGCTGGTCGCGCCGAGGATGTTGAGCTGCTCGCCGCGGCGACCCAGTTCGTATTCGAACAGGTTGCCCAGCAGCTGCATCGCCATGTCCTTGAACGCGAGCGTCGGGCCGTTGGACAGCGCCTCGATCAGCAGGCCGTCCTCCAGCGGGCGCACCGGAACGATCTCCTGGGTGCCGAACACCGCCTCGGTGTAGGTCCTGGCGCACAGCGCGCGCAGGTCGTCGGCCGGGATGTCGTCGATGTAGAGCGAGAGGATGCGGAAGGCCAGCTCGGCGTAGCCCTGCTCGCGCAGCA
>JBDLTM010000211.1:0-4294 GCA_039805805.1 Pseudomonadota bacterium
TGCCGCAGCGCAAGCAGGCCTGGGCGGCCTGGAACTACGAGCGCGCCGCCGACGGTGGGCGCGAGTCGGCGCGCGTCTGCCTGCATTACTGGCTCAACCGCCTCCAGCCCTTGCCCTTCGCGCAGGATGTGCTGGTCTCGCTGAATCCGGTGCGCGACATCGATCCTACGCGCATCATCGGCGAGTACGACTACGCGCATCCGGTGTTCGACCTGGCCGCTATCCGGGCCCAGCAGCGCCTGGGCGAACTGCAGGGCCGGCAGCACACCTGGTACTGCGGCGCCTGGACCGGCTACGGTTTCCACGAGGATGGGCTCAAGTCCGGGCTGGCGGTGGCAGCCGAGCTTTCGGCTCGCTTGCAGGCCTGGCGGGAGGCCGCATGATGGCCGCGCCAGACGCAGCCCGCAGCGGTCCGGTGCCGGCCAGGCCCCTGGTCGCCTTCGGCCGGGTCTTCCACGACCGGCTGCGGCCCAGCCGCAACCAGTTCTCCTATCCGACCGCCTTCCTGCTGCTGCCGATGCGCACGCTGGCGGCAGACTCCGCGGCGGCCGGCGCGCTCGCGTACAACCGCGCCGGCCTGGTCAGCTTCCACGAAAGCGACCACGGCGACGGCCGCGGACCGGAGCAGGGCGGGGCGCTGGCCTGGCTCGACGATCTGCTGCGCACCGAGGGCATCCATGACGCCGACGGCGAGGCCTGGCTGCAGACCTATCCGCGCATGCTCGGCTACACCTTCAAGCCGGTCAGCTTCTGGTACTGCGAGCGCGCCGACGGCAGCCTGCGGGCCATCGTCGCCGAGGTCAACAACACCTTCGGCGAGCGGCATTGCTACCTGCTCGACCAGCCCGCCTACGGCGCCGCACTGCAGGCGCGCAAGGCCTTCCATGTCTCGCCCTTCTGCGAGGTGGCCGGGCACTACCGCTTCCGCTTCCTGCGCGACCAGGCGCCTGCAGACCAGAAGCTGCTGGTGCGGATCGACTACGAAGACGAAGCGGGTCCCTTGCTGCGCACCAGCGTCGGCGGCCAGCTCGAGCCCTTGACCCGCGCCAGCCTGCGCCGCGTGCTGTCCGACCATCCGGCCATGACCCTGATGATCTTCGCGCGCATCCACTGGCAGGCGCTCAAGCTCTGGTTCAAGCGCGTGCGTTTCCATTCCAAGCCGGCGCCACCCGAGCATTTCGTGAGCCGCTGAATACCTGGAGTTCCAGCATGAACACCACCACCGCCCCCCGCCAGCCCGGCCTGATCTCGCTCCCCGCAGGACTGCCCGCCGCAGCCCGCACCCTGTTCGGCCTCCTGCAGCAGCTGCGCCATGGCGCGCTGACCGTGCAGCTGCCCGACGGCCAGCTGCAGCATTTCGGCCAGGCCGAGGCCGGCGCGCCCGGCGCGGTGCTGCATCTCCACAACTGGAAGCCCTGCGCGGCGGCGCTCAAGTCGGGCGACATCGGCTTTGCCGAGGCCTATATCGCGGGCGACTGGAGCACGCCGCATCTGCCCGAGCTGCTGCAGCTGCTGAGCGCCAACCGGCAGGCGCTCGACGCGGCGATCTATGGCCACTGGGCCGGGCGCCTGCTCTACCGCGTCAAGCACCTGCTCAACCGCAACACGCGCGCCAACAGCCGCAAGAACATCCACGCCCACTACGACCTCGGCAACGCCTTCTACCGGCTCTGGCTCGACCCGAGCATGAACTATTCCTCGGCCTGCTTCGAGGGCCGCCTGGACGGCGACCTGACGGCCGCCCAGCATGCCAAGGTCGCGCGCGCGCTGCGCCAGGTCGGGCTGCAGCCGGGCCAGCGCCTGCTCGAGATCGGCTGTGGCTGGGGCGCGCTGGCCGAGAAGGCCTGTGTCGAGTTCGGCGCCGAGGTCACCGGCGTGACCCTGTCGACCGAGCAGCTGGCCTTCGCGCGCGAGCGCCTGGCCAGCCAGGGGCAGGGCGGGCGGGCCGACCTGCGGCTGCAGGACTACCGTGACATCGACGACGGGCCCTATGACGCGATCTGCTCGATCGAGATGATCGAGGCGGTCGGGCAGGAATACTGGCCGACATATTTCGAGGCCGTGCAGCGCCTGCTCAAATCCGGCGGCAGGGCCTGCATCCAGAGCATCGTGATCGACGACGCGCTGTTCGAGCGTTACCTGCGCTCGACCGACTTCATCCAGCAGTACATCTTCCCCGGCGGTTGCCTGCCTTGTCCGGCCGAGTTCAGGCGCCAGGCCGAGGCCGCCGGCCTGCGCGTGGTCGACGACTTCGCCTTCGGCGCCGACTACGCCGAGACCTGCCGGCGCTGGCGCGAGTCTTTCCTGGCCCGGCGCGAGGAGGTGCTGCGGCTGGGCTTCGACGAGCGTTTCATCCGGATCTGGGAGTTCTACCTGGCGTATTGCGAGGCGGGCTTCCTGTCCGGCGACATCGACGTGCGCCAGTACACGCTGGAAAAGCCATGAAGGCCTCGGCCCGGCACTCCGTCCTGACGGCTGCCAGCTGCACGATGCTGGCGCTGGCTGTTCCTGCCGGGGCGCAGACCGTCACCCTCACCTCCAGCGAGCCCGGGGTGGCCGCGAGCCTGCGCGGCACGACTTCCGAGCGCGCGCCGCTGCCAGGCGCCAGGCTGGCGGGCCAGGGCCTGCTGCGTTTCTGGGGCCTGGAGGTCTACCAGGCCAGCCTGTGGGTGGCCCCGGGCTTCAGGCCTGCGGCCTATGCCGAGCACCCCTTTGCACTGGAGCTCGAGTACCGGCGCGCCTTCCGGGCCGGCGCGATCGCCGAGCGCTCGCTGCAGGAGATGCGCCGCCAGGCTTCGATCAGCGACGAGCAGGCAAGGCGCTGGCAGCTTGCGCTGCAGCGGGTCCTGCCCGATGTCCAGCCGGGCGACCGCATCGTCGGCCTGCACCGGCCGGGATCGGGCGCTCGCTTCGAGCAGGGCGGTCGGCTGCTGGGCGAGATCGCTGATCCGGAGTTCGCGCGCCTGTTCTTCGGCATCTGGATCTCGCCAGCCACTTCGGCGCCCGCCTTGCGCCTTGCGCTGCTGGCGGGCGCGGACTAGCCGCCCAGGACCCCGCCATGGCTGCCGCGCCTCGAATGGATGCTGATCCGACAACCGCCAGCCTGAAGCTGGGGGCGCGCCAGTCGCTCGCCTACGGACTGCTCGGCCTGCCGCTGGCCTTCGTCTCGCTGCCGCTCTACGTGCTGCTGCCGCACCACTACGCGCGCGAGTTCGGCCTGCCACTGGCCACGCTGGGAGCCCTGTTGCTGGCAGCCAGGCTGGCCGATGCGCTGATCGACCCCGTGCTGGGGCGCTGGATCGACCGCTGCTTTCGTCGATCCGCGCGCAGCGTGCAGCGGCTGGGCCTGCTGGCCGCGCTGCTGCTGGCGCTGGGCCTGACCGGCCTGTTCCTGCCTCCGGTGAGCGGCGCCGCAGCGCTGCTGGCCTGGGCGGCTGCAGCCCTGGTGCTGACCTATTCCGCCTACAGCCTGCTGGCCATCGCGCACCAGGCCTGGGGCGCCAGGCTGGGCGGTGACGAGGTCGAGCGCAGCCGCATCGTGGCCTGGCGCGAGGGCGCCGGCCTGTTCGGGGTCGTGCTGGCTTCGGCCTTGCCGGCCTGGCAGGGGCTGGAGGCCATGCTAGTCGTGTTCGCCGCCAGCCTGGCACTGGCTTGCCTGGCCTGGTGGCATTCGCCCAGGCCCCTCGAGGCCAGCGCGGGGGCTGCCCAGGCGGACGCCGTCCCGGCCTCCTTCTGGCGCCCCTGGCAGCAGCCGGCTTTTCGCGGCCTGCTCGGGGCGTTCGTGCTCAACGGCATCGCCACCGCGGTTCCTGCGACGCTGGTGCTGTTCTTCATCGAGGACAGGCTGCAGGCAGCGCAGGCGCAGCAGCCCGTCTTCCTGCTGACCTATTTCCTGGCCGCAGCGCTGGGCCTGCCGCTGTGGCTTCGTCTGGTGCGGGTCTGGGGGCTGGCGCGCTGCTGGCTGATCGGCATGGGATTGTCAGTGACCGTTTTCGGCTGGGCTGCGGGTCTGGGTGCGGGCGACCTGGCCGGCTTCTGGCTGGTCTGCCTGCTGTCCGGGCTGGCGCTGGGCGCCGACCTCGCTCTGCCCGGTGCCCTGCTGGCGGGCCTGCTGGCCGATACCGGTGAGCGCGACCGGCTCGCAGCGACCTATTTCGGCTGGTGGAACTTCGCCACCAAGCTCAACCTGGCGCTGGCCGCCGGCCTGGCCCTGCCGCTGCTGGGCTGGTGGGGCTACGAGCCGGGCAGCCGCAGCCCGCAGGGCCTGCAGGCGCTGAGCTGGGCCTATGCCGTG
>JBDLTM010000212.1:0-4294 GCA_039805805.1 Pseudomonadota bacterium
GCCTGGCCAAGCTGATGGGCACGAACCAGCACGACCTGCGCCGCCAGCGTCACAAGCTGGGCGTGCGCCCGGTCTACAAGCGCGTGGACACCTGCGCGGCCGAGTTCGCCACGCAGACCGCCTACCTGTACTCGTGCTACGAGAACGCGGACGGCGAGTGCGAGGCCGCGCCGACCACGAACAAGAAGATCATGGTGCTGGGCGGTGGTCCGAACCGCATCGGCCAGGGCATCGAGTTCGACTACTGCTGTGTCCACGCCGCCCTCGCCATGCGCGAAGACGGCTACGAGACCATCATGGTCAACTGCAACCCCGAGACCGTCTCGACCGACTACGACACCTCCGACCGCCTGTACTTCGAGCCGCTGACGCTGGAGGACGTGCTCGAGATCGTCGACAAGGAAAAGCCGGCTGGCGTGATCGTGCAGTACGGCGGCCAGACCCCGCTCAAGCTCGCGCTGGGCCTGGAGCGCGAAGGCGTGCCGATCATCGGCACCAGCCCCGACATGATCGACGCGGCCGAGGACCGCGAGCGCTTCCAGAAGCTGCTGCACGAGCTCGGCCTCAAGCAGCCGCCGAACGCGACCGCGCGCACCGAAGCCGAGGCGCTCGAGAAGGCCTCCGCACTGGGCTATCCGCTGGTGGTGCGCCCGAGCTACGTGCTCGGCGGTCGCGCGATGGAGATCGTGCACGAGCAGCGCGATCTCGAGCGCTACATGCGCGAGGCGGTCAAGGTCAGCAACGACAGCCCGGTGCTGCTCGACCGTTTCCTGAACGACGCCATCGAGTGCGACGTCGACTGCCTGCGCGACAGCGAGGGCCAGACCCTGATCGGCGGCGTGATGGAACACATCGAGCAGGCTGGCGTGCACTCGGGCGACTCCGCCTGCTCGCTGCCGCCCTACAGCCTGAGCGCCCAGACCGTGGACGAGATCAAGCGCCAGTCCAAGGCGATGGCCGCTTCGCTCAACGTGGTCGGCCTGATGAACGTGCAGTTCGCGGTCCAGAAGCAGAACGGCCAGGACGTGATCTACGTGCTGGAAGTCAACCCGCGCGCCTCGCGCACCGTGCCCTTCGTCTCCAAGGCCACCGGCGTGCAGCTGGCCAAGGTCGCGGCGCGCTGCATGGCCGGCCAGACGCTCAGCAGCCAGGGCATCACCGAGGAGGTGACTCCGCCTTACTTCAGCGTCAAGGAAGCGGTGTTCCCGTTCGTGAAGTTCCCGGGCGTCGACACCATCCTCGGCCCCGAGATGAAGTCGACCGGCGAGGTCATGGGCGTGGGCAAGACCTTCGGCGAAGCCTTCGTCAAGAGCCAGCTCGGCGCCGGCACCAAGCTGCCGCGCGCCAGCGACGAGGTCCGTAAGGTCTTCCTGTCGGTCAAGCCTGGAGACAAGCCTCGCGCGGTCGAGATCGCACGCGGCCTGGCCGCGATGGGTTTCGAGCTGGTCGCCACCCGCGGTACCGCTGCCGCGATCGAAGCCGCTGGCGTGCCCTGCGCCCAGGTCAACAAGGTCGCCGAAGGTCGCCCGAACATCGTCGACATGATCAAGAACGGCGAGATCGCCATGGTCATCAACACGGTCGAGGAGCGCCGCAACGCGATCGCCGACTCGCGCTACATCCGCACCGCCGCGCTGCTCAACCGCGTGACCACCTTCACCACGATTGCCGGCGCCGAAGCCGCTGTCGAGGGCATGAAGCATCTCGACAACCTGCCGGTCTACTCGGTGCAGGAACTGCACGCTCAGCTCGCAGCCTGAACGTCTGAACGAGCCTCGATCCCGCGGGATTGAGGCATAATTCAATTCATACACCGCCGACCGGCAACGCTCGGCGGTTTCTCTTTGTCCGGAGCAGAAAACAAATGGCCACATTTCCCGTCACCAAGCGCGGCGCAGAGAAGCTCAAGGCAGAGCTGCAGCGCCTCAAGAGCGTCGACCGTCCCGCAGTCATCACCGCGATCGCCGAGGCGCGCGCCCAGGGCGACCTGAGCGAGAACGCCGACTACGACGCCGCCAAGGAGCGCCAGGGCTTCATCGAAGGCCGCATCGCCGAGATCGAGGGCAAGCTGTCGGCAGCGCAGATCATCGATCCGTCCGCGGTCGATGCCGGCGGGCGAGTCGTCTTCGGCGCCACGGTCGAGCTCGAGGAGGAGTCCAGCGGCGAGGCGGTGAGCTACCAGATCGTGGGCGAGGACGAGGCCGACATCAAGCAGGGCCTGCTCAACATCTCGAGCCCGATCGCGCGTGCGCTGATCGGCAAGGAGGAGGGCGACGTCGCCGAGGTGCAGGCGCCCGGTGGCGTCAAGCGCTACGAGATCGTCGCGGTCCACTACCGCTGAGCCATTCATGGCCGCAATCTGTCTCAGGCTGCCGCTGCTGCTGGCCGGGCTCTGGTGGGGCGGACTGACGGCCTTGAGCCTTGTCGCGGTGCCGCTGGCCTTCCTGCATTTCGGCTCGCCTGCTGTGGCCGGCCCCTACGCGGCCAGGCTGTTCCAGATCCAGTGCTGGGCCAGCCTGCTCGTGAGCATGCTGCTGGTGCTCTGGCTCAAGTCGCGCCAGGACAAGGCCTTGCTCCAGGCCCTGCTGCCCTGGCTGCTGCTGGCTGCGCTGGCTGCTCTGCTGCAGGAGTTCGGCGTCGCACAGCGCATCCTGAGCGCCAGGGCGGCCGGTGGCGACTTGAGGCTCTGGCATTCGCTGGGCACCTTGCTGGTGCTGCTGCAATGGCTGGCAGCCTTGCGCACCAACTGGGTGCTGGCCAGCAGGCCTGACTGATCGAGTCCAGAAAAAAACCGGACCCGAAGGTCCGGTTTCGATGAGGAGCAGCTTGTCGCTCAGCGCACGACGGCGAGCTGCTCGCGCTTGCCGCCCTTGTAGGTGTAGAGCGTGAGCGCGCCGTTCTTGATGTCGCCTTTTTCGTCGAAGCTGATCGGGCCCATGGTGCCCTGGTAGTTCTGCGTCTTGGCCAGCTCAGGCAGGTACTTGGACGGCTGGCTGGAGCCGGACCGGACCATGGCATCGACCATCACGTTGACCGCATCGTAGACATAGGGCGCGTAGAGCTTGACGTCGTCATTGAAGCGCTTCTTGAAGCGTGCGCTGAACTCGTCGGCAGCCTTCTTCTGTGCGCCTTCGACGCCACCAGCCTCGGCGCAGACGACCTGGTCATCGGCCATCGTGCTGCCGGCAAGCTTGGGCAACTCGGCGGTACAGATGCCGTCGCCGCCCATGAACTTGGCGTTGATGCCAAGCGACTTCATCTGCTTGAGCATCGGGCCGCCGACCGAATCCATGCCGCCGAAGAAGACGACATCCGGCTTCTTGCCCTTGAGGGTGGTCAGGATGGCCATGAAGTCGGTGGCCTTGTCGTTGGTGAACTCGCGCCCGACGATCTTGCCGCCTGCGGCCTTGACGGCCTTCTCGAACTCTTCTGCCACGCCCTGGCCATAGGCGGTGCGGTCATCGATCACGGCGACGGCCTTGCCCTTGAGCTGGTTGACCGCATAGCGGCCGAGGGTACCGCCCAGATGGACGTCGTCGGCAACGACCCGGAAGGTGGTCTTGTAGCCTTGGCGGGTGAACTTGGGGTTGGTCGAAGAGGGCGAGATCTGCGGGATGCCGGCATCGCTGTAGATCTTGGAAGCCGGAATCGAGGTGCCGGAGTTCAGGTGACCGATGACGCCGTTGACCTTGGAGTCGACCAGCTTCTGCGCGGCAGCAGTGGCCTGCTTCGGATCTGCGGCATCGTCCTCGGCAACCAGTTCGAACTTGACGGCCTTGCCGCCGATCTTGATGCCCTTGGCGTTGAGCTCCTCGATCGCCAGCCGGGCGCCGTTCTCGTTGTCCTTGCCAAGGTGGGCAATCGCCCCACTGGTCGGGCCGACGTGGCCGATCTTGACCACTTCCTGTGCCTGTGACAGACCGCAGGAGGTGGCAATGGCTGCCAGGACGCTGAGCTTTGCTTTGAATTGCATGAAATCTCCTGATGAATTGGATTGGAGGCGTAAACCAGCCGTAACGATACATGCAATTTCCGAGCCAGATGAAGCTCTAGACTCGGTGTTTTCCCTTAAAAGCGGTCACGGCACCCGAGGGTGCCGAGAGGTGGGAGAGGGCCTGCGCTGCCGATCAGGCGGCCAGGCAGCGCTCTGCCGACTCGAGCGTGTTGACCATCAGCATCGTGATCGTCATCGGGCCGACGCCGCCCGGAACCGGCGTGATCCAGCCCGCCACATCGCGCACGCCATCGAAGTCGACGTCGCCACAGAGCTTGCCTTCGTCATTTCGGTTCATGC
>JBDLTM010000213.1:0-4293 GCA_039805805.1 Pseudomonadota bacterium
CCGTCGCGGCCGTGCTCGACGGCGTGCGCGACATCCTGTCCGAGCGCTGGGCCGAGGACGCCGCGCTGGTGCAGTCCCTGCGCGAGTGGCTTTGGCAGGAAGGCCTGCTGCAGAGCCGCAAGGTCGATGGCAAGGACGAGAACCACCCCGACAACGCCAAGTTCCGCGACTACTTCGACTACGAGGAGCCGATCAGCCGCGTGCCCTCTCACCGCGCGCTGGCGGTGTTCCGCGGCCGCGCGCTCGAGATCCTCGATGCCAAGCTGGTGCTGCCAGAGGCCGAGCTGCCGGCCGGCATCCGGCCGGGCAGCGCGCCCTCGCTGGCCGAGGGCCGCATCGCGCGCCACCTGGGCTGGAGCCACCAGGGCCGTCCCGCCGACGACCTGCTGCGCAAGTGCGTCGGCTGGACCTGGCGCGTCAAGCTCAGCCTCTCGACCGAGCGCGACCTGTTCACCCGCCTGCGCGACGAGGCCGAGAAGGTCGCGATCAAGGTCTTCGCCGACAACCTGCGCGACCTGCTGCTGGCCGCGCCCGCCGGGCCGAAGGCCGTGATGGGACTCGATCCGGGCATCCGCACTGGCGTCAAGGTCGCGGTGGTCGACAGCACCGGCAAGCTGCTCGACACCGCCACCGTCTATCCGCATGAGCCTAGGCGCGACTGGGAGGGCTCGATCACGACGCTGGGCGCGCTCTGCCTCAAGCACGGCGTGCAGCTGATCGCGATCGGCAACGGCACCGCCAGCCGCGAGACCGACAAGCTTGCATCCGACCTGCTCAAGCGCCTGGCCGACCGCGGCCACTCCGCCGAATCCTTGCCGCAGAAGGTGGTCGTAAGCGAGGCCGGCGCCTCGGTCTATTCGGCCAGCGAATACGCCAGCCAGGAGATGCCCGATGTCGACGTGAGCCTGCGCGGCGCCGCCAGCATCGCGCGCCGGCTGCAGGACCCGCTCGCCGAGCTGGTCAAGATCGATCCCAAGAGCATCGGCGTCGGCCAGTACCAGCATGACGTCAACCAGGGCGAGCTCGCGCGCATGCTCGACTCCGTGGTCGAGGACTGCGTCAACGGCGTCGGCGTCGACCTCAACACCGCGTCAGCGCCGCTGCTGTCTCGCGTCTCGGGGCTGTCGAACAGCGTGGCCAAGGCAGTGGTGCGCTGGCGCGAGGCCCACGGCGCCTTCAGGAGTCGGCAGGACCTGCTGAAAGTCACCGGCCTGGGCGCCAAGACCTTCGAACAGAGCGCGGGCTTCCTGCGCATCCGCGGCGGCGACAACCCGCTCGACATGACCGGCGTGCACCCCGAGACCTATCCGGTGGTCGAGCAGATCATGCAGAAGACAGGCAAGCCGGTGGCCGAGCTCATGGGCCGCGCCGACCTGCTCAAGGCCGTCAGGCCCGAGCTGATCGCCAGCGAGGCTTTCGGCCCCATCACGGTCAGAGACATCCTGGCCGAGCTCGAGAAGCCGGGACGTGATCCGCGTCCTGACTTCCAGGTCGCGCGATTCAACGAGGGCGTGGAAGACATCGCCGACCTCAAGGAGGGCATGATCCTGGAAGGCACGGTCAGCAACGTGGCGCAGTTCGGCGCCTTCGTCGACCTCGGCGTCCACCAGGACGGCCTGGTGCACGTGAGCCAGCTCTCCAGCAAGTTCGTCAACGACGCGCGCGAGGTCGTCAAGACCGGCGACATCGTCAAGGTGCGGGTGGTCGAGGTCGACGTGGCGCGCAAGCGCATCGGCCTGAGCATGAGGCTCGACGCGGCTGGCGCAGGCCGCGGCGAGCGCCGGGAGGGTACAGGGGCAGCGGGCGGCAACCGCTTGCAGCCGGCCGGGCGCGGCCAGGTTCAGCGTGGGGCCCGCAGCGAGCCCGCACCGGGCGGTGCCATGGCCAGCGCCTTCGCCAGGCTGCAGGGGCTCAAGCGCTGATCAGGCTGGCGGGCTCGACTCGGCGTCGAGCTCGGCCAGTTCCTGCGGCGTGAAGACGCGCGATCGGGTGTGGAAGGCCTTGCCCAGCGGACCCTCGAGCGAGAAGGTGCCGCCGGTGCCCTCGATCACGTCGATGATGAGCTGGGTGTGGCGCCAGTAGCCGTACTGCGCCTTGCCGATGTAGAACGGGCAGCCGCCGATGTCGCCCAGATGGACGTCGCCCTGACCGATGGTGAGCTCGCCGAGCAGGTAGCAGTTGGCCGCGCTGTTGTCGCAGCAGCCGCCAGACTGGTGGAACATCAGGCCCGGGCCGTGCCGGGCCTTGAGCTCTTCGATCAGCTCGAGCGCAGCGGGTGTGGCAATCACTTTTTCGACCATTCGAGTCTCCTTGTGCTGAGTATCGTGCCTGTCGCGCCCAGTGCCACAACCCCTGGGGCGTTCACCTCATGCTGGAGTACCAGAAATCGGTGGCCGCCCCCAGGGGCCGTGTCGCCTTCAAGCCTGTGTCATGAGGCGGATCAGAAGAAGCCGAGCTTGCTCTCGCTGTAGCTGACCAGCAGGTTCTTGGTCTGCTGGTAGTGGTCGAGCATCATCTTGTGCGTCTCGCGGCCGATGCCGGACTCCTTGTAGCCGCCGAAGGCGGCGTGCGCCGGGTAGGCGTGGTAGCAGTTGGTCCAGACGCGGCCGGCCTTGATCGCTCGGCCCATGCGGTAGGCGACGTTGCCGTTGCGGCTCCAGACGCCGGCGCCCAGTCCGTACAGCGTGTCGTTGGCGATCGCGAGCGCCTCGGCCTCGTCCTTGAATGTGGTCACGGCCAGCACCGGGCCGAAGATCTCCTCCTGGAAGATGCGCATCTTGTTGTGGCCCTTGAACAGCGTGGGCTGTACATAGTAGCCGCCGTCGAGCTCGTTGCCGAAGCTGGCCTGCTCGCCGCCGATCAGCACCTGCGCGCCTTCCTGCTTGCCCAGCTCGAGGTAGGACTTGATCTTGGTCAGCTGCTCCCTGGAGGCCTGGGCACCCATCATGGTGTCGGTGTCGAGCGGATTGCCGTGCTTGATCGCGGCGACGCGCTTGAGCACGCGCTCCATGAAGGCGTCGTAGATCGACTCGTGGATCAGCGCGCGGCTCGGGCAGGTGCAGACCTCGCCCTGGTTGAATGCGAACAACACCAGGCCCTCGATCGCCTTGTCGAGGAAGCCGTCGTCCTTGTCCATCACGTCGGCGAAGAAGATGTTGGGCGACTTGCCGCCGAGCTCGAGCGTGGCCGGGATCAGGTTGTTGGCGGCGGCCTGCGCGATCACGCGGCCGGTCGAGGTCGAGCCGGTGAAGGCGATCTTGGCGATGCGCTTGGAAGTCGCCAGCGGCATGCCGGCCTCGCGGCCGTAGCCGTTGACGACGTTGAGCACGCCGGCTGGCAGCAGGTCGGCGATCAGGTCGACCAGGATCAGCAGGCTGATCGGGGTCGATTCGGCAGGCTTCAACACCACGCAGTTGCCCGCGCCGAGCGCCGGTGCCAGCTTCCAGGCCGCCATCAGGATCGGGAAGTTCCACGGGATGATCTGGCCGACGACGCCCAGCGGCTCGTGGAAATGGTAGGCGACGGTGGTCTCGTCGAGGTCGGACAGCGCGCCTTCCTGGGCGCGGACGCAGCCGGCGAAGTAGCGGAAATGGTCGGCCGACAGCGGGATGTCGGCAGCCAGCGTCTCACGGATCGGCTTGCCGTTGTCGACGGTCTCGGCGTAGGCGAGCAGCTCGAGGTTGGCCTCGATGCGGTCGGCGATCTTGAGCAGGATGTTGGCGCGCTCGGTCGGGCTGGTCTTGCCCCAGGCGTCGGCGGCGGCATGCGCGGCGTCGAGCGCGAGCTCGATGTCGGCTGCGCCCGAGCGTGCTGCCTGGGTGTAGACCTTGCCGTTGATCGGCGTGATGACGTCGAAGTACTGTCCGTCGACCGGGGGCGTCCACTTGCCGCCGATGAAGTTGTCGTATTGAGCCTTGTAGGCAATCTTGGCGCCTGCGGTGCCGGGTGCTGCGTAGATCATCTTGTCTTCCTCTTTGTGCGTTGCGGATGGAATGATTTGCCTGGTGGCAAGCTGATTAGTTCAATTTCCGTGCCAGCCTTTTTCTGGGTGCTGGATAGCGTCTTGCGGCCTGTTCTCGTGTTGCTTGTCACGACTGTCACAGTGGCTTGTTCCAGATTGGAACAGCTGGTTCAATTCCTGCCCTGCGGGTGTTCCATCCCATCACTCGACCGCCTTGGTCATGTCCTCGACGACCTTCTTGGCGTCGCCGAAGACCATCATGGTCTTGTCGAGGTAGAACAGCTCGTTGTCCAGGCCTGCGTAGCCCGCGGCCATGGAGCGCTTGTTGACGA
>JBDLTM010000214.1:0-4282 GCA_039805805.1 Pseudomonadota bacterium
GGCCTATTCGCCCTACGCCTACGACGGCGTCAAGCTGCTGGCCGAAGCCATGAAGCCCGCCAGGCGCGACCGCGCTGCAGCTGGGCCCGACGTCGGCTACCACAAGATCGCCGTCTCCGAAGCCAAGAAGCTGGGCATCCCGCTGGTCGGCGTGGTCGACACCAACCACAATCCCGACGGCATCGACTACGTGATCCCGGGCAACGACGACTCCGCCAAGGCTGTCGCCCTGTATGCCCGTGGCATCGCTGACGCCATCATCGAAGGCCGCAATGCAGCCGGCACCGAAGTGGTCAAGGCCGCCCAGGCCGGCGACGAGTTCGTCGAAGTGCAAGACGCCGCCTGATCGCGCGTACCCAAGTCGAAAAAGGGGCTCGCGAGCCCCTTTTTTGCAAGCAAATTTTCATCTGATAGTGCAATACTGGGTCCATTCACGGATCCGAACGGAGAAACAAGATGGCTGCAATCACCGCTAGCATGGTCGCCGAACTGCGCGCCAAGACCGACGCCCCGATGATGGAGTGCAAGAAGGCCCTGACCGAAGCCGAAGGCAATATGGACAAGGCTGAAGAGATCCTGCGCGTCAAGCTCGGCAACAAGGCCGGCAAGGCTGCCAGCCGCGTGACCGCCGAAGGCGTGATCGCCAGTTTCATCAGTGGCAACACCGGTGCCCTGGTCGAGATCAACTGCGAAACCGACTTCGTCTCCAAGAACGACCTGTTCCTGGCTTTCTGCAACCATGTCGCCGAGCTGGTCGTCAAGCACAATCCGGCTGACGTCGCCGCCATCGCCGAACTGCCGCTGACCCTGGAAAGCTTCGGCCCGACCGTCGAGGAAGTGCGCAAGGGCCTGATCGGCAAGATCGGCGAGAACATGTCGATCCGCCGTTTCAAGCGCTACGCTGACGGCGGCCAGCTGGCGGCCTACCTGCACGGCGTGCGCATCGGTGTGATGGTCGAGTTCGAAGGCTCCGACGTGGCTGCCAAGGACACCGCGATGCACATCGCCGCGATGAAGCCGGTCTCGCTCTCGAGCGCCGACGTCCCGGCCGAACTGGTCGCCAAGGAGCGCTCGGTGGCCGAAGCCAAGGCTGCCGAATCCGGCAAGCCGGCCGAGATCGTCGCCAAGATGATCGAAGGCTCGATCCAGAAATACCTCAAGGAAGTCTCTCTGCTGGACCAGGTCTTCGTCAAGGCCGCCGACGGCAAGCAGACCGTGGCTGCCTACCTGAAGTCCACCAGCACCACCGTCAAGGGCTTCACCATGTTCGTGGTCGGCGAGGGCATCGAGAAGAAGGTCGACGACTTCGCGGCCGAAGTGGCTGCCCAGGTGGCTGCCGCCCAGGGCGCCTGATTCGCCTGCTGTACTGCGGCGCTGCTGCTGCCCAGGGGCGGCCGCGGCCCGAATAAAATGACGGCCGGCCCTTAGCGGGGTCGGCCGTTGTTGCGCTCAAGTCCTAAAATCCACTGAATTCCCTACAGATCAAGCCCATGCCAGCCTACAAGCGCATCCTCCTGAAACTTTCCGGCGAAGCCCTGATGGGCGACGACGCCTTCGGCATCAACCGTGCCACCATCGAGCGCATCGTCGAGGAGGTTGCCGAGGTTACCCGCCTTGGCGTTGAGGTGGCGGTGGTGATCGGCGGCGGCAACATCTTCCGCGGCGTCGCGGGCGGTTCGGTCGGAATGGACCGCGCCACGGCCGACTACATGGGCATGCTGGCGACCGTGATGAACTCGCTCGCGCTCGGTGACGCCTTCGGCAAGGCTGGCGTGACCGCGCGCGTGATGTCGGCGATCGCGATCGAGCAGGTGGTCGAGCCCTATGTGCGCCCGAAGGCACTGCAGTATCTCGAGGAAGGCAAGGTCGTGGTGTTCGCTGCCGGCACCGGCAACCCCTTCTTCACCACCGACACCGCCGCCGCCCTGCGCGGTGCCGAGATCGGCGCCCAGATCGTGCTCAAGGCCACCAAGGTCGACGGCATCTACAGCGCCGACCCCAAGAAGGACCCGAACGCCACGCTCTATCACCAGATCAGCTTCGACGAGGCGATCATGCGCCAGCTCGAAGTGATGGACGCGACCGCCTTCGCTCTCTGTCGAGACCAGAAGCTGCCGATCAAGGTCTTCAGCATCTTCAAGCCGGGCGCGCTGCGCCGCGTCGTGCTGGGCGAGGACGAGGGCACGCTGGTCCACGTCTGATTCACCTTCATCCGAAATCCGAGGTCGCAAATGGAATTGCCTGCAATCAAGAAAAACGCCGAGCAGAAGATGAACGCTTCGCTCGAAGCACTCAAGCACAGCCTGGCCAAGGTGCGCACCGGCCGCGCCAACCCGCAGCTGCTCGACACCGTGCAGGTCGAGTACTACGGCTCCATGGTGCCGCTGTCCAACGTCGCCAACCTGACACTGCTCGACGGCCGCACCATCGGCGTGGCGCCGTGGGAAAAGGGCATGGGCCCCAAGATCGAGAAGGCGATCCGCGAGTCTGACCTGGGCCTGAACCCGGCCTCGCAGGGCGACCTAATCCGCGTGCCGATTCCCGCCATGACCGAGGAGCGCCGCAAGGAACTGACCAAGGTCGTGCGCGGCGAGGGCGAGCATGCCAAGGTCGCCATCCGCAACCTGCGCAGAGATGCCAACGAAGCCGTCAAGAAGCTGGTCAAGGACAAGCTGGCCTCGGAGGACGACGAGCGCCGCAGCACCGACGAGATCCAGAAGCTGACCGACCGCATGATCGCCGAGGTCGACAAGATCGTGGCGTCCAAGGAACAGGACCTGATGGCCATCTGAGGCCATTTCCAACCGACCGTCTCCGCTCATGTTCAAGCCCAAAGCCGCCCAATCTGCCGCGATGCCCAGGCATGTCGCCATCGTCATGGATGGCAACGGCCGCTGGGCCAAGAAGCGCCTGCTGCCACGGCTTGCCGGCCATCGACAGGGCCTGGAATCGCTGCGGCGCATGGTCGGCCTCTGCCTGCAGCGCGGCATCGCCGTGCTGACGGTGTTTGCCTTCTCGTCCGAGAACTGGAAGCGACCCGCTGACGAGGTGTCGGGCCTGATGGACCTGATGGTCAAGGGCCTGATGCGCGAGGTGCCTCAGCTCAACGAGCAGGGCGTGCGGCTCGCCTTTCCGGGCGAGCGCGCCGGCCTTTCCGAGCTGGTCAGGGCCAGCCTGGAGCAGGCCTGCACCGACACCGCGAACAACGACAGGCTGGTGCTCAACATCTGCTTCAACTACGGTGGGCGCTGGGACCTGGTGCAGGCCGCTCGCGCCTTGGCCGAGCGGGGCGAGCCGATCACCGAGGCCTCGCTGTCGGCGGCCCTGTCGACCGCGCATGTGCCGGACCCCGATCTCGTGATCAGAACGGGCGGCGAGCAGCGCATCAGCAATTTCCTGCTCTGGCAGTCGGCCTATTCCGAATTCTTCTTCTCCGACAAGCTCTGGCCCGATTTCGACGAGGCCGAGTTCGATCAGGCGCTGGCCACCTACGCCGGGCGCGAGCGCCGCTTCGGCCTGATCTCGGAGCAGGTCGCACCCGGCGCCAACGCGGCCTGAATCCATGCTCAAGCAAAGAATCATCACTGCGATCGTGCTGCTGGCAGTCCTGCTGCCGGCCCTGTTCCATTCCGATCCCTCGCCCTTCTGCGCGCTGACCTTGCTGCTGATCGTCGCGGGCGGCTGGGAGTGGGGGCGGCTCAACGGACTGGGCTTCGGTGCTGCGCTGGGATGCGGTGCCGGCCTGGGCCTGGCCCTCGGCCTGGCCTGGTGGCAATTCGGCCTCGAGACCGTGTTGCCGGGGCTCTGGCAGGCCAGCGGCCTGTTCTGGATCGTCGCCACGGTGTTGTTGTTGCGCGCCGGCGTGCCGGGCTGGCCTGGCATCGCGCGCTGGCTGCGCCTGGCTGCCGGCCTGGTGCTGATCGCGCTGGCCTGGTGGGCCATGGCGCAGGCCAGGGTGCAGGGTGTCGAGCTGCTGCTCTCGATACTGGCGCTGGTCTGGATGGCCGACATCGCCGCCTATTTCGGTGGCCGTGCCTTCGGCCGGCGCAAGCTGGCGCCCAGCATCAGCCCGGGCAAGAGCTGGGCCGGCGTCTACAGCGGTGCCGCAGGCGTGCTGCTGCTGTCGGCAGTCTGGACCTGGGCCGAGCTGCGCCATGGCACGCCGGGCGCCAGCCTCTACGGCCGTCTGTGGGCCATGGGCCCGCTGCCGATGCTGGCGGGCCTGCTGCTGCTGACTGCGATGAGCGTCTGCGGCGACCTGATCGAGTCGCTCGTCAAGCGC
>JBDLTM010000215.1:0-4280 GCA_039805805.1 Pseudomonadota bacterium
GCACCGACGCGGCTGCGTCGCTCGAGCACGCCATGCGCGCCGATGCGCGCGCCGTCACCGACGATGACGCCGGCCTCGAGGACGGCAAAAGGCCCGACGGTCACGCCAGCGCCGAGCTGCGCCGAGGGGTGGATCACCGCGCTCGGGTGGATGGCAGGGCCGGAGTCAGCCGCCTCGGCTTGCTCGCGCCTGGCTCTCCACCACTGCGTCAGCCGGGCGAAATAGAGATAGGGGTCGGGCGTCTCGATGCAGGCGCCGCGCGCAGCGGCCTGCTCGAGCAGCGCGGGTGGAACGATCAGCGCGCCGGCCTGGGTGCTGGCGATCTGAGATGCGTAGCGCGCCTGCGCGACGAAGGACAGCGAGGCCGCATCGGCCGCATCGAGCGAGGCCAGCCGAGCGACGCGTTGATCGGGCGCACCATGCAAAACGCCGCCCAGGGCGGCGCAGATCTCCTGAAGTGTCGGCTGCACGGCTTTACTTGAGGCCGCTCATGACGGTCAGGACCTTGTCGGTCACGTCCAGGCGCGGGCTGATGAAGGCCGCTTCCTGCACGATCAGATCGTATTTCTCGGTCTCGGCAAACTGCTTGAGCGCGCGGTTCAGGCGCTCGATAACGATCTGGGTCTCCTCGTTGCGGCGCAGGTTCAGGTCTTCCTGGAACTCGCGGCGGCGGCGCTGGAGCTCGCGGTCCTGCTCGGAGAGTTGCTTTTGCTTGGCGGTGCGCTGCGACTCGGAAAAGGTCGGGGAATCCTTCTCGAACTTCTCGACGCTGGCCTTGAACTGGCTCGCCAGTAGTTCGAGGTCGCGCTCCTTCTTGGCGAACTCCTGTTGCAGACGAGCCTGGCCAGACTTGGCTGCAGCAGAGGCCTGCATCACCTTGTCGACATTGATGGCACCAATCTTGAACTCTTGCGCCGACGCAATGGTGGCACAGCCAAGCGCCAGCGCCGCGATGGCCTGGAGCGAAAATAAGCGCTTGAAGGATTTCATCAGAAAGAAGTACCGATCTGGAATTGGATGCTCTGGGTCTTGTCCGTGTCCTGCTTGCGCAGCGGACGTGCATAGGCGATTCTAAGCGGACCGATGGGCGAAATCCAGCTGACGCCAGCGCCGGTCGAGGCACGCAGGTTGGCGAAGTCGACTTTCTCGTCAGCGCCGAAGACGTTGCCGATGTCGAGGAAGCCGTACATCCGCAGCGTGCGGTCGTTGCCGACGCCCGGGAAGGGAGCGATCAGTTCGGTGTTGAGCACCATCTTCTTGGTGCCGCCGATGTTGGCCTTCTGGCCTGTCGTGGAACCGACGATATCGGACCTGTCACCCAGCGTGCCCTGCTCGAAGCCGCGCACCGAACCCAGGCCACCGCCAAAGAAGTTCTTGAACAGCGGATAGGGCTTGCCCGACAGGCCTTCGCCCCAGCCCGCCTCGGCGTTGAAGGCCAGCGTGTACTTCTTGTTGAGCGGGATGTACTGCTGGAACTGGTAGCTGGCCTTGGCATAGCGCGTGTCGCCAGCCGCGCCGAGCTCGCCGTTGACGCGCTGCAGCCGGCCCATGGTCGGCACCAGCGCGCTGTCGCGCGTGTCGCGGCCCCAGCCCACGGTCAGCGGCACAGTCGTCGGCGACTTGCCGAACTGGTCGATATAGGTCTCGTAGGCCACTGGCATCAGGTTGCCGGTCTCGATCCTGGTCTGCTCGATGCCGGCACCGAAATAGACGGTGTCGGTCTCGGAGAATGGCACGCCGAAACGAACCGACATGCCCGGCGTGGTCAGCCTGTAGTTGCCGGCCTGCGTCATCAGCGGCTGGGTCGTGCGGTAATAGAGGTCGAGGGTGCGCGAGATGCCCTCGGGCGTGAAGTAGGGATCGGTCGTGCTCAGCACCAGCTGTCGGTTGTACTTGCTGGTGTTGACGTTCAGGCCCAGGTAGTTGCCGGTGCCGAACAGGTTCTCCTGCTGGATGCCGGCGATCAGCGACATCTTCTCGGCCTGCGAGAAGCCGGCGCCCAGCGTCAGGTTGCCCGTCGGTTTCTCGACCACGCCGACCACCAGGTCGACCTGGTCCGGCGCATCGGGCACCTCGACCGTGTCGACCGACACCTGGGTGAAGAATCCTAGACGATCGACGCGGTCGCGCGAGAACTTGATTCGGTCGCCGTCATACCAGGCCGATTCGAGCTGGCGGAACTCGCGCCGGATCACTTCGTCGCGGGTCCGGTTATTGCCCTCGACGTTGATGCGGCGCACATAGGCGCGGCGCGAGGGCTGGGCCGACAGGACGAGTTCGACCCGGTTGCTGGCGCGATCTATCTGCGGCCTGGCCTCGACGCGAGCGAAGGCATAACCGAAGCCGCCGAAGTAGTCGGTGAAGGACTTGGTCGTCTGCGCGACGTCCTCGGCGTTGTAGGGCTGGCCTGCCTTGATCGCGATCAGCGACTTGAATTCCTCGTCCTTGCCGAGGTAGTCGCCCTCCAGCCTGATGCCCGAGACCACGTAGCGCTTGCCCTCGGTCACGTTGATCGTGATCGACATCGCGTCCTTCTCGGGCGCGATCGCGACCTGGGTCGAATCGATTCGGAACTCCAGGTAGCCGCGCGTGAGGTAGTAGCTGCGCAGCGTCTCGAGGTCGGCGTTGAGCTTGGCGCGCGAGTAGCGGTCGCTCTTGGTGTACCAGCTCATCCAGCCACCGGTATCGAGGTCGAACAGGCCGCGCAAGGTGCTTTCGCTGAAGGCCTGGTTGCCGACGATGCGGATTTCCTTGATCTTGGCGACATCGCCCTCGACCACGCTGAAGTTGACGTTGACTCGGTTGCGATCGATCGGGGTGGCGGTCGCGGTGACCTGGGCTGCGTAGAGACTGCGCGTGAGGTACTGGCGCTTGAGCTCCTGCTCGGCGCGGTCGGCCAGCGCGCGGTCGAAGGGCCGGCCATCGGCCAGGCCGATGTCACGCAGCGACTTCTTGAGCAATTCGGCATCGAATTCCTTGACTCCGCTGAAGCTGACCTCGGCGATGGTAGGGCGCTCCTCGACGATCACGACCAGTTCGTCGCCTCTGACCTGCAGCCTCACGTCCGAGAACAGGCCGAGCGCGAACAGCGCGCGGATCGCGGCCGAGCCCTTGTCGTCGCTGTACTGGTCGCCGACCCGGAACGGCAGCGAGGCAAACACGGTGCCGGGCTCGACGCGCTGCAGGCCCTCGAGACGGATGTCTCGCAGCTGGAATGGGGCGACAGCCCAGGCCGGCAGGGCGGCGACCAGGCTGGAGACGATGGCACCCGCAGCCACCGAGCGCAAACGGAAAAGGGAGTTCTTCATGGAAACAGGAATTCAGCCCAGCAGCCGGGCGATATCGTTGAGGAAGGCCAGGCACATCAGCGCCAGCAGGATGGCCATCCCGGCACGTTGCAGCCTCTCGAGCCAGACCCCGGACACGGGACGGCCAGTGAACGCTTCGACCAGATAATACAACAGGTGTCCGCCGTCAAGGACTGGGAGCGGCAGCAGATTCAGCACTCCGAGGCTGACGCTGATCAGCGCCAGGAAGGACAGGTAGGCCACGCCGCCCTGTTCAGCCGACTTGCCTGCCTGGTCAGCGATCGCGATCGGGCCGCTCAGGTTCTCGAGCGATGCCAGCCCCACCAGCATGCGCCCGATCATCTCCAGCGTCAGTGACGAGACCGCCGCGGTCCGCTCGAATCCATGCCGGAGTGCTGGCAGCAGCTCCCTGCTGAGCGTGACGGAAGCTGGAGCAGCGCCGACATAGGCGCCTATCCGGCCCGCCCGCTGCTCTCCCTCGCCCTGGGGATCGGGCCTGACCTCGAGCTCGATCAAGCGACCGTCGCGCTCGACCGTCCAGCGCTGAGTCCGGGCCTCGCCTGAAGGGGCCAGGCTGTTGCGGATGATGGCGCGCAGCTGCTGCGCATCGTCGACCGCGACCTGGTCGACCGACAGCACCCTGTCTGCCGGCCTCAGGCCAGCGCGCGCCGCCGCCCCCTGCTCCACGATCTCGCCGAGCACCGGCGCCGACCAGGGTGCCGTGATGCCGATCTGAGCCTGCAGCTCGGCGTTCAGCTCCCGGCCGACGAGACCTGAGAATAACAGTCGATAGGGCTCGGACTCAGAGTCCTGCCCTGCACTGCGGCTGGCCCATAGCGTGACCTCGGCGCCGGACATCGCCGCCTGGGTCAGCTCCCAGCGCAGCTGCTCGAAGCTCTCGACCTCGACTGTTTCCTCACCCGCGATGGCCATGCGCTGCACCAGCATCCCGCTGCGCAGCCCGGCCTGCTC
>JBDLTM010000216.1:0-4270 GCA_039805805.1 Pseudomonadota bacterium
CCGGCACGCTCTACCGCAGCCAGGACCTGCGCTTCCACAGCCGGGTTCAGGTGGGCGACCGCCTTCAGGTCACGATCGCTTGCCAGTCCAAGGGGCCGGCACCGCTCGCGACCTTCTCGACCGTGGTACGCAACGGCGCGGGCGAGCTGGTCTGCGAGGGCGAGGCCGAGGTCGAGGTGCCACGGTCGCGGCAGGCTATCCATCTGCGCGACCTGCCGCCGCTCATGCTGGGTGGCCGGGACCATTTCGCGGCCTTGCTGGCCGCCGCACGAAGCCTGGCGCCGCTGGTCACCGCCGTGGTCTGTCCGGAGGACGCCAACTCGATGGGCGGGGTCGCGCTTTCGGCCAGGGAGGGCCTGATCCGGCCGGTGCTGATCGGGCATCCACAGCGCATGGCCAGCACAGCCGCCGAGCTCGGTGTCGACATCGCCGGCTGGCCCCAGCTGCATGAGACCGAGCCGCGCGCCGCCGCGGCAGCCGCCGTGGAGCTGGCGCGCAAGGGCGAAGCCGGCGCGATCATGAAGGGCGCGATCCATTCAGACGAGTTGCTGGCAGCCGTCGTCAACAAGCAGCAAGGCCTGCGCGGCAGTCGCCGGCTGAGCCATGTGTTCGTGATGGACGCCCCCATGCTCGATCACCTGCTCTTCATCTCGGACGCCGCGATCAACATCGCCCCCGACCTGACGACCAAGGTCGACATCACCCAGAACGCGATCGACCTGGCGCGTGCCTGTGGCATCGAGAGGCCGCGCGTCGGCATCCTGTCGGCGGTCGAAACCATCAACACCAGCATTCCTTCCACGCTGGATGCCGCCGTGCTGTCCAAGATGGCCGAACGCGGCCAGATCCGGGGCGCGACGGTCGACGGCCCGCTGGCGATGGACAACGCGATCGACCTCGATGCAGCCCGTACCAAGGGCATCGACTCGCTGGTGGCGGGCCGCGCCGAGGTGCTGATCGTGCCCAACCTGGAGGCAGGGAACATGCTGGCCAAGGAGCTGACCTTCGTCGCGCGCGCCGAGGCTGCCGGCCTGGTGATCGGCGCCCGGGTACCGGTGATCCTGACCAGCCGCTCGGACAATGACCGGGCGCGGCTGGCTTCCTGCGCTCTGGCGCTGCTGCACGAACACTGGCGCCAGACCGGTCACTGCGCCGTCAAGCTGGAGCAGGATGCGGAGGTGCAGCCATGAGCTTGCTGCTGACCCTCAACGCCGGCTCGTCCTCGATCAAGTTCGCGCTGTTTGACGCACGCGCGCAGCAGATCCAGCGCCTGGCCGTCGGCCAGGTCGAGGGCCTGGGCGAGGTGGGGCATTTTTCCGTCAACACGATTGCGGGCGAGCGCCACCAGCATCGATTCGACGCTGGCGCTGGCCCGGCCGACCACAGGCAGGCCTTGCAAGCCGTGCTCGACTGGCTCGGGAAGAGCTTCCCGGATCGAGTAGTGGTGACCGTCAGCCATCGAGTGGTCCATGGTGGCGCCAACCATGTCGAACCGATCCTGCTCGACAACGAGAGCTGCGACCGGCTGCGTGCGCTGATCCCGCTGGCGCCCTTGCACCAGCCTCACAACCTGGCCGGTATCGATGCGGCGCGAGCGGCCTTCCCGCAGGCTCGGCAGGTAGCCTGCTTCGACACCGCCTTCCACCGCAGCCACCCATTCGTGGCCGATGCCTTCGCACTGCCTCGCCAGTACTACGAGCAGGGCATCCGCCGTTACGGCTTCCACGGCCTGTCCTACGAGTTCATCGCGCGCCAGCTCAAGGTCCGCCATCCGGGGCTGCTGGCCGGCCGGGTCGTCGTGGCGCACCTGGGCAACGGGGCCTCGATGTGCGCCATGCGCGGCGGCCGCTCGGTCGCATCGACCATGGGCTTCACCGCGCTCGACGGCCTGCCGATGGGTACGCGCTGCGGCCAGATCGACCCGGGCGTGCTGCTCTACCTGATCAGCGAGCGCGGCATGGACGTCCAGTCGCTGACCGATCTGCTCTACCGCAATGCCGGTCTCAAGGGCATGTCGGGCCTGTCCAACGACATGCGGCTGCTGCTGAGCAGCGAGCTGCCGTCGGCGCGCGAGGCGGTCGACTACTTCGTCGAGCAGTGCCGGCGCGAGCTCGGCGGCCTGGCGGCCAGCCTCGGCGGGCTCGACGCCCTGGTGCTGACCGGCGGCATCGGCGAGCACGCGACCGAGGTGCGGGCCCGCCTGCTGCGCGGCATGGGCTGGCTGGGCATCGACTTCGACGAGTCGGCCAACCTGGCTGGCGCCGAGGAGATCAGCCTGCCGCGCAGTGCCGTGCGGGTGCTGGTGCTGGCCACCGACGAGGAGCGAATGCTGGCCGAGCATGCCGCCGAGCTGACCGCGCAGTCCTGAACCGTTTCATCCATCCTTTGCGAGTCCCCATCACCATGCAAGCCCATTACAGCGCGGCTAATCTGCCGACCCGTCTGTCGCAGGAGCAGGCGGAACAGGCAGCGCAGCTGCAGCGCCTCTCCAGCTGCAGCGCGACCCATGTGCAAAAAATCTTCCGCAACCATGCCGATCGGGCGATCGAGCTTTGGCAATCAGGCTTCGAGGCCCAGCAGCGCCTGCTCGAGCGTGCGCAGCAAGGACAGCTGCTGGCGGACAGCAGCCAATACCTGGTCGACTCGGCCCAGCGCGGCGTCCTGACCGCCGATGTGCTGCGCGAGCGTGCCAACAACGACCATGCTCACCAGGCGGCCGGCACGCCGCCGGTGCTCGACTATGACTACGAGGTGGTGCTCGACGCCCGCCATTTCGAGCGACCGGCCAACTACCAGCTGCTCAGGATCCTGCGTCCCGATGGCGGCGAGACGCTGGACTGGAAGCGCCCCTTCATGATCATCGATCCGCGCGCGGGCCACGGCGCCGGCATCGGCGGCTTCAAGCCCGACAGCCAGGTCGGTGTCGCGCTGCGTGGCGGACATCCGGTCTATTTCGTCGTTTTCCTCCAGCATCCAGAGCCGGGCCAGACCCTGGCCGACGTGATGCGCGCCGAGGCCGAGTTCCTGCGCGAGATCTCACGCCGCCACCCCGATGCGCCCAAGCCGGTCGTGTTCGGCAACTGCCAGGGTGGCTGGGCCACGCTGGTGCTGGCGGCGGCCAACCCCGACATCACGGGGCCGCTGGTCATCAACGGCTCGCCGGTGGCGACCTGGTCGGGCGAGGTCGGCGCCAACCCGATGCGCTACAACGGCGGCATGATGGGCGGCATCGCGCCGGCCCTGCTGGCGATGGACCTGGGCAACGGCGAGTTCGACGGTGCCCACCTGGTCAGCAACTTCGAGCAACTCAATCCGGGTCGCAACTTCTTCGGCAAGTACTACGACCTCTACGCCAGCGTCGACGAGTCGCGCGAGAGCTTCCTCGAGTTCGAGCGCTGGTGGGGTGGCTTCCACTTCCTCAACGAGGCCGAGATGCGCTGGATCGTCGAGCAGCTCTTCATCGGCAACAAGCTCGCGCGCGGCGAGGCCGAACTCGAGCCTGGCCGGCACCTGGATCTCAAGTTCATCCGTTCGCCGATCGTCGTCTTCGCCAGCAAGGGCGACAACATCACGCCGCCGCAACAGGCGCTGAACTGGATCGTCGACACCTATGCCGACGAGAACGAGATCCGCATCCGCGGCCAGCGCATCGTCTACATGGTGCACGACAAGGTCGGCCACCTCGGCATCTTCGTCTCCTCATCGATCGCGCGCAAGGAGCATGCCGAGGTCACTTCCACGCTCAAGACGCTGGAGGCGCTCGCGCCCGGTCTCTACGAGATGAAGATCGACCAGAGCGAAGGGCAGGGCGTCGACGAGCGCTTCGTCGTCAGCTTCCACGAGCGCAAGATGAGCGACATCCTGCAGGTGGTGCCCAACGACCGCGAGCTCGAGCGCGGCTTTGGCGCCGTCGCGCGACTGTCGCGCCTGGGCGCAGACCTCTACGAGGCGACTTCACGGCCGCTGGTCCAGTCGCTGGTCACGCCGCAGTCGGCCGAGTTGCTGCGCGAGACCCACCCCAGCCGTGTCAGCCGCCGCATCTTCTCCGACGAGAACCCGACCATGGCCATGATCGCGTCGCTGGCCGAGCCTATCCGCGCGAAGCGCGAGCCGGTGGCCGCCGACAATCCCTGGCTGGGCTGGGAAAAGGCCCTGGCCGCCACCATCACCCAGGGTCTGGACCTGTGGCGCGACCTGCGCGACAGCAGCTTTGAGCTGGGCTTCCTGTCCCTCTACGGCTCGCCCTGGATGAACTGGTACGGCCAGCCGA
>JBDLTM010000217.1:0-4256 GCA_039805805.1 Pseudomonadota bacterium
GCAGCTCGGGGCCGGCCCGGCCCTTGAGCAGCCAGTCCAGCTTCCAGGCCAGGTTGTCGGCGTCCTGCACGCCGCTGTTGGCGCCGCGCGCGCCAAACGGCGAGACGCCGTGCGCCGCGTCACCCGCGAAGATCACCCGGCCGTGCACGAACCGGTCCATGCGCAGGCAGGCGAAGGTGTAGACGCTGGCCCACTCGAGCGTGAAGTCCACGTCCTTGCCCAGCAGCGCCTTGACGCGCGGGATGATGTTCTCGGGCTTCTTCTCTTCCTCGGGGTCGGCGTCCCAGCCGAGCTGGAAGTCGATGCGCCAGACGTTGTCGGGCTCGCGGTGCAGCAGCACCGACTGGTTCGGGTGGAAGGGTGGGTCGAACCAGAACCAGCGCTCGGTCGGGAAATCGGCCGTCATCCTGACGTCGGCGATCAGGAAGCGGTCCTGGAAGATTCGCCCCTTGCTCTCCAGGCCCATCAGGTTGCGCAGCGGCGAGCGCGAGCCGTCGCAGGCCAGCACCCAGCCGGCGTCGATCCGGTAGTCACCCTCGGGCGTCTCGACGGTCAGCAGCGCGCCGTCCTCGTGCGGCGCCAGGGCGCTGACCTTGTTGCCCCAGCGAATCTCGATGTTCGGCAGCTGCAGGCAGCGCTCGACCAGGTAGCTCTCGGCGTAGTACTGCTGCAGGTTGATGAAGGCCGGGCGCTCGTGCGCCGGCTCGGGCAGCAGGTTGAACTGGTAGACCTGCTGCTCCCTGAAGAAGACCTTGCCGACGTTCCAGGAAACGCCTTTCTCGACCATCGGCTCGCCGACGCCGAGCCGGTCCCAGATCTCGAGCGTGCGCTTGGCAAAGCACAGCGCGCGCGAACCGATCGAGAGCCGGTGGTCGTTGTCGAGCACCAGCACCGGCTGGCCGCGCTGCGCCAAGTCGATCGCCAGCGTCAGGCCGACCGGGCCGGCGCCGACGATGACGACCGGGTGCCGCGCCGGGCGATCGGCATCCTGGTCGGCGCTGCGCTGGTAGGGGAAATGGATCGCCTGGACCTGTTCGCCGCTGCCGCGGAAGGGGAGGGAGGCAAGAACTTCACGCTTCATGATGCACCTCTGCTGTTGGGCGGACGGCCGGCTCGATGCCGGCTCTGGAATTTCGGGCAAGGCTGCGCCCAGCCGGCAGCGCCAGGCGCTGCCGGAGGGCATGGTTCTGGAGTCAGTTAAGCGACGGGCGGCTGACCCGTCGCGGCGGGTCAGCCTTCGAGGGCCAGCCACATCTGGCGGTCGCGCTCGGCGGTCCAGATGCGCGGGTGCTGGTGCTCGGTGGCCTCGTCGTAGGCGCGCGTCACGTCGAACGGCATGCAGTGGTTGAAGATGACCCAGTGGCCATACTTCGGCTGCAGCCTGGCGAAGGTTTCCTCGTAGACCGCGCGCAAGTCCTTGCCGGCGGCGGCACCGGCCTGCACGCTCTGGTACAGGTCCTGGATGAAGTCGCGCGTGCCGCTCAATCCGGCCTGCACCTGCTCAGGGGTGGTCAGCGCGGCGCCGCGGCCGGGGACCAGCTTCTCGGGCTGGAGCGCGGCGACGTTGTCGAGCGTCTGCGGCCAGTCCTTGAAGTAGGCGTCGCCCGCGTAGGGGGTGGCGTCGAACTCGACCAGGTCGCCCGAGAACAGGATCTTCTCGGACGGGATCCAGGCCACGGTGTCGCCCTTGGTGTGGCCGCGGCCGAGCTGGATCAGCTGCACCTCGAGCTTGCCGAGCCAGATGCTCATCTTGCCCTCGAAGGTCATCGTCGGCCAGGTCAGGCCGTCGGGGATGCTCTCGACGTTCTGGAACAGGCGCGGGAAGCGGCCGATCTCGCTGTCCTTGTCGAACTGGCCGCGCTCCACCACCAGGTCGTAGGTGTCGCGGCTGGCGATGATCTGCTCGCCGCCCTCGGCCATGTAGGCCGAAGCGCCCAGCACGCGCACCGCGTGGTAGTGGCTCATCACCACGTACTTGATCGGCTTGTCGGTGATCTCGCGGATGCGGCGGATCACGTCCTGCGCCATCACGGGCGTGGCCTGCGTGTCGATCACCATCACCGCGTCGTCGCCGATGATGATGCCGGTGTTCGGGTCGCCCTCGGCGGTGTAGGCGTAGGCGTGCTCGGACAGCTTCTCGAAGGTGACTTTCTTCTCTTCGAGGTCGGCGGCGGAGGCGAAGGTCTTGGTGCTCATGGTGGTGATCGGCTTGTTCGTTAATGGCGAATCAACTTGTCTAAGTTGAATGACTGCATCTTAGCCAAACCGTTCTGCATTGGCAAATCCATTTGCTTAGGTGTAAACCCTTGCCCGGTTCCGCCCCTGGCCAGCATGGAAAATACGCCCATGAGCAAGACCGCAATCCCGATCGACCATCAGCCCCCCAGTCCTGGCCCCGAGGATGGCGAGGGGCGCACCTCGCGTGGCATCCAGAGCGTGGAGGTGGGCGGCCAGCTGCTCAAGGCGCTGGCGCATACCGGGCGCCGCATGGCGCTCAAGGACCTGGCGCGCGAGGCCGAGATGACGCCGGCCAAGGCTCATCCCTACCTGGTCAGCTTCGGCAAGCTCGGTCTGATCGAGCAGGACCCGGTCAGCGGCCACTATGGCCTGGGGCCGCTGGCGATCCAGCTCGGGCTGATCAGCCTGCAGCAGGTCGATCCGGTGCGGCTGGCGATCGCCGAGCTGCCGGCGTTGGCGCAGCAGGTCGGCTGCACGGTATCGGCTGCCGTCTGGGGCGGCGGCTCGCCCGTCATCATCCGCGTCGAGGAGGGTCCGACGCCCGTCCATGTCACGATGCGGCATGGGACGGCCGCCTCGATCCGGCACACCGCCACCGGCAAGGTATTCGCAGCCTTGCGCAAGCCGGCTGAGGTCGCTGCGGGGTTGGCGCGCGAGGGCCATTCCGGCGCGCTCGATGACCCCGCTTTCGCCGCCGAGCTGCAGCTCGTGCGCGAACAAGGCTTGAGCCGGGTGCGCGACGAGCTGTTGCCGGGAATCAGCTCGCTGGCGGTGCCGGTGTTCGACGGCTTCGGCCAGCTGGCGCTGGTGATCGCCGCCATCGGCCCGACCGCGCAGATGCAGCTCGATCCCGGCAGCGGGCAGGTCCGCACGCTCCGTCAGGTGGCCGGCGAGCTCAGCCTGCGCCTGGGCGCGCGCCCCGCCGCAGCCGGCTGATCAGTCCCCAACATTGTCGGCAGCGGCTCAGAGCACCAAGGCCAGCGCCAGCGGCAGGAAGACGACGGCGGCCAGGTTGCCGATCAGCACCATCGACGCGACCTTGTCGGGCTCCTGGCTGTAGCGCTCGGCGAACATGTAGTTGAGCACGGCGGGCGGCAGGGCGCCGAACACCAGCAGCAGCGCCTGCTCGCGCGCCGGCAGGTCGATCAGCTGCAGCAGCGCCCAGGCCGCTGCCATGCCGGCCAGCGGCCGCAGCGTGGCGCCGAACAGGCCGAAGCCCGCTGCGCCAATGCGCGACTCCGCCAGCCTGGCACCGAGCGCGAACAGCATCAGCGGGATCGAGATGTCTCCCACCATCCTGATCGCGGTCAGCAGCGGCGGCCAGACCTCGACGCCGGCCAGGCCGACCGCCAGCCCGGCCAGGGTGGCCAGCACCGGCGGCGACTGCCAGGCCTTGAGCCAGCTGCTGCGCGGGTCGAGCAGCCAGGCGCCGAAGGAAAAGTGCATCAGGTTCGACACCACGAACAGCACCACCGCCGGCGCCAGCGCGGCCTCGCCGAAGGCCAGCACCGCCAGCGGCAGCCCGAGGTTGCCGCAGTTGTTGAACATCATCGGTGGCACCAGCGTGCGCGGCGCGATGCCGAGAGCGCGCGCCACGGCCCAGCCGATCAGGCCCGATGCCGCGATCACGCCGAAGCCGGCCAGCAGCAGCGGCAGGTAGTCGGCGATGCGGAAATCCTTGCTTGCCATGGCGCCGAACACCAGTGCCGGCACGAAGACCGCGAGGTTGAGCCGGTTGGCGTCCGAAAGGTCGGGCTTCATGCGCCGGGCCACCAGATAGCCCAGCGTGGTGATCGCGAACAGCGGAAAGAGGATGGAGATGATGCGCAGCAGCATGGGCGCTATTCTGGCCGATCCATGCCATTGCGCCGGCCCGACTGAAAGCCTTGTCGCCCTAGCGGCGTGCGTCCGGCGGTATCGAATAGCTGCCGACCACATGCGCGACCGGCTCGTCCAGGCCCTCGGAATAGAGCGTGACCTCGCCGATCGCCAGCGTGCGGCCGACCTTGATCAGGCGG
>JBDLTM010000218.1:0-4235 GCA_039805805.1 Pseudomonadota bacterium
CGGCCTGGCCGCTGATGATCAGCGGCGTGCGCGCCTCGTCGATCAGGATCGAGTCGACCTCGTCGACGATGGCGTAGTTCAGGCCGCGCTGGACCCGGTCCTGCGCCTCGTAGACCATGTTGTCGCGCAGGTAGTCGAAGCCGTACTCGTTGTTGGTGCCGTAGGTGATGTCGGCGCGGTAGGCGGCCTGCTTGTCCTCGCGCGGCATGTTCGGCAGGTTGACGCCGACCGACAGGCCCAGCCAGTGGTAGAGCTTGCCCATGGTCCGGGCGTCGCGGCCGGCCAGGTAGTCGTTGACGGTGACGACATGGACGCCCTTGCCCGACAGCGCGTTGAGGTAGACCGCCAGCGTCGCGGTCAGGGTCTTGCCCTCGCCGGTGCGCATCTCGGCGATCTTGCCGTGGTGCAGCGCGAGGCCGCCGACCAGCTGGACGTCGAAGTGGCGCATCTTCATGACGCGCTTGGACGCCTCGCGCACCGTCGCGAAGGCCTCGGGCAGCAGCGCGTCGAGCGCCTCGCCCTGGGCCAGGCGCTGGCGGAACTCGGCGGTCTTGCCTTGCAGCTCGGCGTCGCTCAGCTTCTCGAACTGCGACTCCAGGCTGTTGATGCGCGCCACCGTCTTGCGGTAGGCTTTGAGCAGGCGGTCGTTGCGGCTGCCGAAGATTTTGGTCAGGAACTGGATGGGCATACAAACATAGCGCCTCGCCCGTGATGGACTGCCGGCGAGGGCTGGTTGGGATTCGGGTCCGCCTGGAAACGCACCAGGCTGCGGTCGATTTTTGCGACTTTCTATGGCATTTTAGCGGTGCCGCACCCGGGACACCCGGACAGCAGCGGTGCTGTCGGATAATCGCCTCACATGGCCACTTCGTCCCGTCTCTTCAGCCTGCAGCAGGCCTTCCAGGCCAACCCCGAACTGGCGCGCGTCGCGGCACGCATCCGCCAGTCGCAGCAGATGCTCGCGGTCATCCGCCCGCTGCTGCAGCCGGGCCTGCGCGCCCAGGTCCAGGCCGGCCCGGTTGACGACGACGGCTGGTGCCTGCTGGTCGGCAACCCGGCCATCGGCGTCAAGATCCGCCAGCTCAGCCCCGCGCTGCTGGCGGCGCTGCGCAGCGCGGGCTTTGCCGTCGAGCGGCTGCGCATCAAGGTGCGGGTGCGTTGAGCGCCGCTCAGCGCTCGCCCAGCGACTCGCTCAGCGTCTTGGTGATCGGCTTAGTCAGGTACTGCAGCACGGTGCGCTGGCCGGTCTTGATCTCAACCGTCGCCGTCATGCCGGGCTGGATGCCGATGTCGGCGTCGGGCCTGGCGCTGAAGCGCCGCCCCTCGGTGCGCACCTGCACCCGGTAGTAGGGCTCCTCGCCCTGGCGCAGGTTCTCGCTCAGCGTGTCGGCGCTGATGTAGGTCAGCTTGCCGCTGAGGTCGCCATAGATCGTGTAGTCGTAGGCGTCGATCTTGACGCTGGCCGCCAGGCCCGGCTTGAGGAAGGCGATGTCGGCCGGCTTGACCCGCGCCTCGATGACCAGGTCGTCCTCGAGCGGCACGATCTGCATCACCTCGTCGCCCGGGCGCAGCACGCCGCCGATGGTCGTGATGCGCACGTTCTTCACCACCCCCTTGAGCGGGGCGTTGAGCGAGGTCTGCTCCAGCGCCGCCTTGCGCTGCGCCAGGTTCTGCGAGACGCCAGCCAGGTCCTCCTCGGCCTTGGCCAGCTCGGCCTGCGTGTCCTGCAGGTACTTGTTGCGCTTGTTGCTGATCTGCGCCTTCAGGTCGGCGACCTGGCGCTGCAGCCGCAGCACGTCGGTCTGGCTCACGTCGCCGCTCTTGAGCAGGGGCTGGGTGATGTCGAGCTCCTTCTGGGCATAGACCAGCATGCCCTGCAAGGCGGAGATCTCCTCGCTGATCGCCGAGCGCCGCTTGCGCAGCAGCAGCAGCTGGTTCTCGCGGAACTCGGGGTAGTACTTGAGCTCGGGCTTGAAGACCGGATCCCGGTCTCCGATCTCGGCATGCAGGCGCGCCACCGCGGCCCCCAGCCCGGCCGCCTTGGCCCTGGCCTCGAGGTAGGCGGTCTCTGCCTTGGTGCGGTCGAGCTTGACGAGCAGCTGCCCCGCCTCGACGACGTCGCCCTCCTTGACCAGCATCGCCTCGACCGTGCCCCCATCCTGGGACTGGATGACCTGGGTGCGCGAGCTCGCAATCACCGACCCCGGCGCGCGCGTGACCTGGTCGAGCTCAGCCCAGTTGGCCCACCAGCCGAACACCGCCAGGGCGAGCAAGGTGGTCCAGATCACCCAGCGTGCAGTGCCACCCGTATCAGCACCCGGCTGGTCGGCCGAGGACTGGAAAAACCAGAACAATTTCATCGTCAGTCCGCCTGCTCGGCGGCAATGGGAAGGGGGGAAGATGCGGCCGGATTGGCAGCGGCTGCCGGCCTCGGGGACTGTGCGCCGCCGGAGCGCAGGCGCGCCAGCACGGCATCGCGCGGACCGTCCAGCACCACGCGGCCGCGGTCGACCACGATCAGGCGGTTCACCAGCGGCAGCAGCGCGGTCTTGTGCGTCACGACCACCAGCAGCGTGTCGGGCGACACCTCCTGGAACAGGTGCTGCATGACCTTGGCCTCGAGCTGGGCGTCCATCGAGGCGGTCGGCTCGTCGAGCAGCATCACCTTGGGCCGCGCCAGCAGCAGCCGGGTCAGCCCCACCAGCTGCCGCTGTCCGCCCGACAGGCCCTTGCCGCCCTCGGTGATCTCGAGCTCCAGCCCCTTGGGGTGAGCCTGGATCACCTGGTCGAGGCCGGTCAGCGCCGCCGCACGCAGCAGCTCGCTGTCGCTCGGCGGGGGCAGCCCGAGTGTCAGGTTGTCGCGCAGGGTTCCCTGGAACAGCCTCACGTCCTGCGGCAGATAGCCGACATGCTCGCGCACGAATTCCGGCGCCAGGTGGGTGACGTCGATGTCGTCGAGGAAGGCAGTCCCCGCAGCGGGCTTGAACAGCCCGGACAGCAGCTTGACCAGAGTGGTCTTGCCGGACCCCACGGAGCCGATCAGCGCGACGCGCTCGCCCGGCTTGAAAGCCAGCTGCGGCACCTGCAGCGCCGGCAGGTCCTTCAGGTAGGCAAACTCCACCTTGTCCAGACGCAGCTCACCGCGACACTGGGTCGGCACCAGCAGGCGCTGGCCAGGCTCGCGGTCGCCCGGCATCGCCATGATGCCGTCGAGCGCCTGCAGCGCGATGCGCGCCTGCTTCCACTGCACGACCAGGCTCGGGATCTGCGCCAGCGGCCCCAGCGCCCGGCCGCTGATGATGGTGCAGGCGATCAGGCCGCCCATGGTCAGGTGGCCCTCGACGATCGCCAGCACGCCGGCCACGACCAGCCCGACATAGCTGAGCTGCTGGATGGTCTGCGACAGATGGCTCGACAGGCTGGTCAGGCTGCGCAGGCGCAGCTCGCTGTCGGCCATGGTCGCCGTCAGCGCGCGCCAGCGGTCGAGCATCTTCCATTCGCCGCTGGCCGCCTTGATCGACTCGATGCCGTCGATCGCCTCGATCAGCAGGCCGTTCTTGCGGTTCGACTCGGCCATGTTGGCGTTGCTCAGGCGCTCGATCGGCTGGCGGAAGGCGAGCCCGGCGAGCAGTGCGATCGGGACCATCACCAGCGGAACCAGCGCCACCGGGCCGGCGATCAGCGCGATCACGCCGACGAACAGCAAGGCAAACGGCGCGTCCGCCAGGATGAACAGCGTGGACGAGGTCAGGAAGCTGCGCACCGACTCGAAATACCGGATCTGGTTGGCAAAGCTGCCCACCGTGCGCGGTCGCGCGTCCATGCGGATGTCGAGCGCCTTGCCGAAGAAGACGCTGGAGAGCTCCATGTCGATCGCCTTGCAGGCGCGGTCGACCGAATGCGTTCGCACATGCTTGAGCAGCAGCTCGAGCCCGATCGCCACCAGCACGCCTACCGTCAGCACCCAGAGCGTAGAAAGCCCCTTGGTCGGCACCACGCGGTCGTAGACCTGCATCGAGTACAGCGAGGTCACCAGCCCGATCACGCTGACCACCAAGGTCGCCAGCACTGCCTCGGCAAACACGCGCCGATGGCGCCGCAGCACCCAGGCGAACCACTCCGATGCCGTGCGCGACCCATGCCCAGACTCGCCGGGCACGGCGGCCGTCACAGCCAAGCGGAGCACCTGGCCTTTTCCGGCTTCCTCGCTGCCCAGCTCGACGCGCTGGCCCTGC
>JBDLTM010000219.1:0-4214 GCA_039805805.1 Pseudomonadota bacterium
AGCAAGCCGTCGGCAGTCGACAGCGCCGCGGCGAGTGCTCCGGCGGCGATCAGTCCGGAAACCACATGAGGCAGGCCGGCGATCTCGGCCGAGGCCAGCATGATCATGTCGCCGCCCAGGCTGATCTCGTTGAACTGCAGCACGCGGTCGATGTTGATGTCGCGCAGCCGAAGCAGCTCGGGGTCGAGACGGCTCCAGGCATCCACCCATTCCGGCATCGCGTTGAAGCGGGTGCCGACCAGCTCGTAGAGGATCTCGTGCTTGACCAGAACCGCCAGGGCCGGCGCCGCCAGATAGACCAGCGCGATGAAGAACAATGTCCAGGCCACCGAGGTGCGCGCCTGGCGCACGCCGGGCACGGTGTAGTAGCGCGCCAGCACATGGGGCAGGCTGGCCGTTCCCACCATCAGGCAGAACACCAGGGCAAGGAAATTGAGCCGGGAGTCTTCGAACTGCTGGCGCTGCCGCTCGTCGCCATCCGGGTCGCCCGCGTAGGGCTGGGCGTGGGGCGTCATGCCAGCCAGCGGCTGCAGCTTGGCCTCAGCTTCCTTGAGCGCGAGTGTCCAGCTGCGACGAGCGCTGGCCTCGTCGCGCGGCAGCTGGTAGAGCTCGCGCTCGGCCGCGGCCAGGTCATCGGGAGCGACTTCGAGCGCGCGCAGGTCCTCGAGCCAGCGCTGGGCCCGCTCGCGATCCCGCGCCAGCGCCTCGGCCGGGTTCTCGAGCTTGGCGCGCAGCTGCTCGGCCTCGTAGCGGTAGATCGACATCACGTCCCGCTCGAAGGGGTCGCGCACCAGCTCCTGCTCGCGGGCACTGACGCGATCGAGCTGCTGGCCATAGACCAGCGGCGCCAGTGGCGAGCCGGTCTGCTTGAGCGAGAGCAATGACACCGGCAGCAGGAAGGCCACCAGGATCAGCAGATACTGCGCCACCTGGGTCCAGGTGACGGCGCGCATGCCGCCCAGGAAAGAGCAGATCAGCATGCCACCCAGTCCCAGGAAGACCCCGAGCTCAAAGGCGATGCCGGTCAGGTGGGCCGCGATCAGCCCGACGCCGTAGAGCTGGGCCACCACGTAGGTGAAGGAGCACAGGATCGATGCCAGCACGCCGAGCAGGCGCGGCCAGTTGCCACCGTAGCGCTCGTCGAGGAAGTCGGGAATCGTGAAGCCGCCAAAGCGCCGCAGATAGGGTGCCAGCAGCAGCGCGACCAGGCAGTAGCCGCCGGTCCAGCCCAGCACGAAGGCCAGGCCGTTGAAGCCCTGCAGGTAGAGCGTGCCGGCCAGCCCGATGAAGGATGCTGCCGACATCCAGTCGGCTGCAGTGGCCATGCCGTTGTAGATGGCCGGCACGCGCCGGCCAGCCACATAGTATTCGGCCGGGTCGGTGGTGCGGCTGACGATGCCGATGACGGCATAGAGCGCAGCCGTTGCCAGCAGGAAGATCAGGCCGATCGCCTCGCGCGACAGGCCCAGCCGCTCCAGGCCATAGAGCAGGACCATGAAGAGGGCAAAGCCACCCAGGTAGGCCAGGAAGACACGGTTGAGCTGGCGACCGAAGCCGGACTGTTCCTCGCCGGCCCGGCTCATGCGCGCGGCCCAGCGTTGGATCCGGACAGACGCTCGTCGAGCCGGTTCATGAACCAGGCGTAGCCGGCGACGATCAGCAGGTAGAGGAGCAGCGCGCCCTGCGAGGCAACCCAGAAGCTGAACGGCCAGCCCATGAAGGCAAAGCTCAGCTCGCGCGCGAAATAGGCGACGCCAAAGGTCATGACAAAGCCCAGTGCCAGGCATGCCACGATCAGCTTGCGGTTGATCCGCCAGTAGCGAGAGTCTCTTTCGGAGCTTGACATAGGAGGCGGACTGTATCAGCTGACACCGCAAGCGAGCGCTTGCCAGATGATTGTCGCCCTCCAGCCTACTGAATCCTGACAGCTTCGCCAGACTGGCCCCGGTCTCCAGCCGCAGCCAGGGGTTCTCCAGTCTCCGGCGCTAGACCGCGGCTGACAGAGACTGCACCCAGTCCAGCTGGCGAGGCAGGCAGACGGTCTGCAGGTCGTAGCGGCTGCGAGCGAACTCCCTGGCCGATGCGCCCAGCCGAGCCCTTGCGGCCGGGTCCTGCAGCAGCTGGCAGACCTGGCTGGCCAGGCCATTGAAGTCGAAGAAATCGACCAGGCGGCCGGTCACGTCATCGACGATGGCCTCTCGCAGCGGTGGCGTATCGCTGGCCACGATGGCGCAGCCTGCGCTCATGGCCTCGATCAGGCTCCAGCTCAGCACGAAGGGATAGGTCAGGTAGACATGCACCGTGCTGAGCTGCAGCATCGGAATGAAATGCTGATACGGCACATTGCCCAGGAAATGCACCCGCGCCCAGTCCGCGTCAGGAATCGAGGACCGGACTTCATCGATGAAGATCTGCTTCCAGCTGCGCTTGCCGTAGCGGACCGGGTCGGGGCGGGCGCCATAGCTGACGTCGTCGCCGCCGACAATCAGGACGCGGGCGTTCGGGCGCTGCCTGAGGATTTCAGGCAAGGCGCGCATGAAGACATGGTAGCCGCGGTAGGGCTCGAGGTGGCGGTTGACGAAGGTGACGACCTCGTCCTGGCGGGTCAGCGTCAATGTGCCCGAGGCGGTCCTGAGCGATAGCCTCACGTCGGGATCGGGCGCGATCAGACGCGTGTCGATGCCGTCGTGCACGACCGTGATGCGGTCTCGGAACGGCTGCGGAAAAGTGCTGGCCTGCCATTCGGTCGGCGAGATCGCGGCATCGGCCGATTCGAAATGCAGCAGATTGTTCAGGTTCTTGAGCCGCAGGCGGCAGGCATCGCCCTGCGGGTCCGGTGCGGGAAACTCCGGGTCGAAGCCGGTATCGGCCCCCTCCGAACGATAGAAGAACTCGCTGTACAGCCCGAGACGCGCCGCCGGCCAGACCTGCTTGACGAACAGGCTCTCGCCCCACCCCGGATGCGCGATGACGACATCGGGCGTGAAGCCGGAATCGCGCAGTGCGATGGCACTGCGGAAACAGGCCTCGGCGCGTATCACCTTGGTCTCGAAGTCGGACACCCAGGGATGGATGGCCGCAGTCGAGCCCCTTGCGGCCTGGTAGGGCAGCAGCTGGACGCCCTGCCAGTCGGAGGCTTCGACCTGCTTCATCGTCATGGCCCGCACGTCATGGCCCAGGCGAACCAGCGCGGGAGCGAGGTGCTTGAACTGGCCGGGAAAGTTCTGGTGGATGAAGAGTACTCTCATTGGGGAAGGCCGATCCAGTTTCAGCTCGCGGACAGGAAATGATTGAGCTCGAGCAGGCCCGCCTGCACGTCGCCGCCAGCCAGCGCCTGCAGTCGCACGCGCGAGATCAGGTAGACATAGCGCGCCTGGGCCAGGTCGCGACGGGTCGACTGCAGCTGCTGCTCGGCGTTCAGGATGTCGACCAGCGTGCGGCTGCCGGCCTGGTAGGAGCGCCGGCTGGACTGGACGAGCTGCTCGGCCGACTTCACGGCCTGCTCCAGGGCCCTGACCTTCATCACGCCCTCGGTGACGCCGCGATACTCACGCGCCAGGCGCAGTCCCAGGTCGCGGCGCGTGGCCTCCAGCCTCTCCTCGGCCTGCAGCTGTTCGGCCAGGGCCTGCCGCACGACCGAGCTGGTGTAGCCGCCGGAGTAGAGCGGCAGGTTGAGCTGGAGGCCGACGGCGCGGTTGTTGTAGCGTGATTCGGGCGTGGTCACGTTCTCGCTCGCGCTGCGCGTGAGCTGGACCACGGCATCGAGCGTCGGGTAATGCCCGCCCTCGGCCTTGCTGACCTCGATCCTGGCGGCCTCCAGCCTGGCCTTGAGCGCCTTGAGCTCGGGGCTGCTGTCCTCGGCCATCGCGATCCAGTCCTCCAGTCCTGGCAGCGCAGGTGCTTGCAGCACCAGCTTGCCAGCGTCGAGCCGGGCCAGCTGGCCGACCGGATGACGCGTCAGCACCTCGAGCTGGCGCCGGGTGTAGTCGAGCTGCTGGCGCGCCTCGAGCTCGTCGGCCCGGTTCAGGTCCAGCCTGGCCTGCGCCTCGTCGATGTCGGTCCGCGTGCCGGAACCCGCCGCCAGCGCCTTGCGCGCCGCGTCGAGCTGTGTCCGCACGAAGGCCTGCTGGCTCAGCACCAGATCGAGCTGGTCCTGCGCGAGCAGGGCCTCCAGGTAGGCGCCGGTGACGCGAACGCCCAGGTTGAGCAGCTCG
>JBDLTM010000220.1:0-4139 GCA_039805805.1 Pseudomonadota bacterium
GCGGCGCTGGTCGCCATGCTGTGGCGCGCGACCAGCGCCGTCACGCGCGGCGAGATGACGCTCGGCGACCTGGTGATGATCAACGCCTTCATGATCCAGCTCTACATCCCGCTCAACTTCCTGGGCGTGCTGTACCGCGAGATCAAGCAGAGCCTGACCGACCTCGACAAGATGTTCACGCTGCTCGACCGCGAGCGCGAGATCGCCGATGCCCCCGGAGCACCCGAGCTGGCGCTGGCCGGTCCGCCCGAGGTCCGCTTCGACGACGTGCGCTTTGCCTACGAGCCGCAGCGCGAGATCCTGCACGGCATCAGCTTCACGGTGCCGGCCGGCAGGACGGTCGCGGTGGTCGGGCCGTCGGGATCCGGCAAGTCGACGCTGGCGCGGCTGCTCTACCGCTTCTACGACGTCGGCGCCGGCCGCATCGCCCTCAATGGCCAGGACATCCGCGGCGTCACCCAGGGCAGTCTCAGGCGCGCGATCGGGATCGTGCCGCAGGACACGGTGCTGTTCAACGACAGCATCGGCTACAACATCCGCTACGGCCGGCCCGATGCCACGATGGACGAGGTCATCGCCGCGGCGCAGGCGGCGCGCATCCACGACTTCATCCTGAAGCTGCCCAAGGGCTACGACACCGTGGTCGGCGAGCGGGGACTGAAATTGTCGGGCGGCGAGAAGCAGCGCGTCGCGATCGCGCGCACCCTGCTCAAGAACCCGCCGGTCCTGATCTTCGACGAGGCGACCTCGGCGCTCGATTCGGCCAACGAGCGCGCGATCCAGGCCGAGCTGCGCAGCGCGGCGCGCGACAAGACCGCGCTGGTGATCGCGCACCGGCTCTCGACCGTGGTCGATGCGCACGAGATCATCGTGCTCGAGCAGGGCCGGATCGTCGAGCGCGGACCGCATGCCGAACTGCTGGCGCGAGGCGGCCGCTACGCGCAGATGTGGGCCCTGCAGCAAAGCGGCGCCGATGAAGCGGGCGCAGCCCGGACGGAGGCCTGAGATGGACACCAAGTGGCTGGAGGACTTCATCAGCCTGGCCGAGACGCGCAGCTTCAGGCGCTCGGCGCAGATGCGCCACGTGACGCAGCCGGCCTTCTCGCGCCGTATCCAGTCGCTCGAGGCCTGGGCCGGCACCGACCTGGTCGACCGCAGCAGCTTTCCGACCCAGCTCACGCCGGCGGGGCAGACGCTCTACGAGCAGGCGATCGACGTCCTCAATGCCCTGCATTCGGCGCGCGCGATGCTGCGCCAGCAAAGCCCGAGCGGCCAGGACACGCTCGAATTCGCGGTGCCGCACACGCTGGCCTTCACCTTCTTTCCGGCCTGGCTGTCGGGCCTGCGCGGGGTGGTGGGGCCGGTCAAGACCCGCCTGATCGCACTCAACGTCCACGACGCGGTGCTGCGCCTGATCGAGGGCAGCTGCGACCTGCTGATCACCTACCAGCACCCCTCGCAACCGATCCAGCTCGACGCCGAGCGCTACGAGGTGCTGTCGCTCGGGCAGGAAGTGCTCGCGCCCTACGTGGCGCCGGACGCGCAAGGCCAGCCCCTGCACCGCCTGCCCGGCATGCCCAGGCAGCCCTGGCCCTATCTGGCCTATGCGCCGGGCGCCTATCTCGGCCGCGTGGTCGACTGGGTGCTGCGCCAGGGCGATGCCGACTTCCACCCCGAGCGCGTCTACGAGACCGACATGTCGGAAAGCCTGAAGGCGATGGCGATCGCCGGTCATGGCGTGGCCTTCCTGCCGGCGAGCTCGGTGCAGCAGGCGCTGCGCGACGGCCAGCTGGTCAGCGCCGCCGGCGCCAGCCAGTCCTGCGAGGCCAGGCTGGACATCAGGCTCTATCGCGAGCGTCCGGGACCGCGTCGGCCCAAGCGCGCCGCGCAGAAATTCTGGGACGACGTGGCAGCGGCCCAGGCCAGCTGAAAAACCACCCCGCTGGCGCCGGGCATTCGCTTCGACCCCTGAAGGGGCTTGTCCCGATTCCGGTTTCCGACGGCAGTCTGTGGCTAGAATGAATTCCCGGTATTCCCCACTCCTGACAGAAAGGACCGAGCGATGACCATGAAGAAGAATGCATTCGTCATGTTGCTGGCACTGGCTTCGGCTGGTGCCTGGGCCCAGGCCAGCGACACCCTGGCCAAGATCAAGTCCAGCGGCAGCATCGCGTTGGGCGTGCGCGAGTCCTCCGGCCTCGGCTTCACGCTCGGCGGCGGCAAGTACGTCGGCTTCCACACCGAGATGGGCGAGCGCGTCATCTCCGACATTCGCAGGCAGCTCGGCCTGTCGCAGCTCGAGGTCAGGTACCTGCCGGTCACCTCGCAGAACCGCATCCCGCTGCTGCAGAACGGCACCGTCGACCTCGAATGCGGCTCGACCACCAACAACCTGGCGCGGCAGAAGGACGTGGCCTTCGCCGTCACCACCTATGTCGAGGAAGTGGGCATTGCCGTGCGCACCAGCTCGAACGTCAACAGCATCAAGGACCTCAACGGCAAGTCGGTCGCCACCACCACCGGCACCACCTCGGTCCAGACGCTGCGCAAGAACGAGCGCGCCAGCGGCATCGACTTCAAGGAGGTCTACGGCAAGGACCATGCCGACAGCTTCTTGCTGCTCGAGTCGGGCCGCGCCGAAGCCTTCGTGATGGACAAGTCCATCCTGGCCGCCAACATCGCCAAGTCCAAGAGCCCGGCTGACTTCAAGATCCTGAACGAGGTGCTCAGCGTCGAGCCGATCGCCTGCATGCTGCGCAAGGACGATCCGGCCTTCAAGCAGGCGGTCGACGACAGCATCAAGCGCCAGATCAAGGACGGCTCGCTGGCCAAGCTCTACGACAAGTGGTTCATGCAGCCGATCCCGCCGGCCAACGTCAACCTGAAGATGCCGATGTCCGACAGCACCAAGGCCGCCTGGGCCAGCCCGAACGACAAGCCGATGGAAGACTACGCCAGGAAGTGACCGGTCCTGGTCCCATGGTCGCACCCCTGGATGCCATGAAACGGCGCCAGGGGTGTCTTTTCTTGCATCGATGAGGAGCTGCCCATGAGTTGGGATTGGCAGGTGTTCTGCGAGGACACCATCACCCGGGAATCCACGCAGAGCTGCTTCGGCCAGGGCGGCGACATCACCTACCTGGACTGGCTGCTGTCGGCCTGGGGCTGGACGGTGTCGGTGTCGCTGTCGGCGCTGCTGCTGGCGCTGCTGGCGGGCCTGGTCGTCGGGACGCTGCGAACGCTGCCCGACCGGCCCTGGGTGGTGCGGGCCGGCAATGCCTGGGTCGAGCTGTTCCGCAACATCCCGCTGCTGGTGCAGATCTTTCTCTGGTACCACGTGCTGCCGGCGCTGTTTCCCGCCTTGCAGGCGGTGCCAGGCTTCGCTCTGGTCGTGCTGGCGCTGGGCCTGTTCACCTCGGCGCGCATTGCCGAGCAGGTGCGCTCCGGCATCCAGGCCCTGCCGCGTGGCCAGCGCATGGCAGCGATGGCGCTGGGCATGAGCACCGCGCAGGCCTACCGCCATGTGCTGCTGCCGATGGCCTTGCGCATCATCATCCCGCCGCTGACCAGCGAGACGATGAACATCTTCAAGAACTCGTCGGTCGCGTTCGCGGTCTCGGTCGCCGAGCTCACCATGTTCGCGATGCAGGCGCAGGAGGAAACCTCGCGCGGCATCGAGGTCTACCTGGCCGTGACATCGCTCTACATCGTCTCGGCCTTTGCGATCAACCGCATCATGGCCTTCATCGAGCGGCGCGCCCGGGTGCCGGGCATGATCGCCGCCAGCGGGGGAGGACATTGACCATGATGAACCTTGACTGGTCCTTCTACAACTGGGCGCTGATCCAGGACTTCGTCCTCAAGGGCCTGGGCTTCAGCCTGATGCTGACCGTGGTGGCCACGCTGGGCGGCATCATCTTCGGCACGCTGCTCGCGCTCATGCGCCTGTCGGGCAAGCGCTGGCTGATGCTGCCGGCCACCGTCTACGTCAACGGCATGCGCAGCATCCCGCTGGTGATGGTGATCCTGTGGTTCTTCCTGCTGGTGCCCTTCCTGATCGGCCGTCCGATCGGCGCCGAGCTGTCGGCCGTCATCACCTTCATCGCCTTCGAGGCCGCCTACTTCAGCGAGATCATGCG
>JBDLTM010000221.1:0-4106 GCA_039805805.1 Pseudomonadota bacterium
TGGGAATGGGAGGTGCTCAAGCACATGACCGCCCATGTGGATACCGGCGAAGCGCTGCCACGCGAGCTGTTCGACAAGATGATCGCGGCCAAGAACTTCCAGAGCGGCCTGCAGACGCTGCGCCAGATCGAGTTCTCGCTCTACGACATGCTGCTGCACAGCGGTGGCGCGGCCGACGGCGACTTCATGGGCTTGCTGCAGCAGGTGCGCGACGAGGTCGCGGTGCTGCAGCCGCCGGCGTACAGCCGCACGCCGCACACCTTCAGCCATATCTTCGCGGGCGGCTACGCGGCCGGCTACTACAGCTACAAATGGGCCGAGGTGCTGAGCGCCGACGCCTACGCCGCCTTCGAGGAAGCCGCTGCCGGCAACGGCGGCAGCACGCTGGACGTCGAGACCGGACGGCGCTTCCGCCGCGAGGTGCTCGAAGCCGGCGGCAGCCGTCCGGCGATGGAGTCGTTCAAGGCCTTCCGCGGCCGCGAGCCGCGGATCGACGCGCTGTTGCGCCACCAGGGCATGGCGGGTTGAAGCTGGTCGCCAGCCTCCGCGGGCTCCCGCCAGCTGGCGGGGGTCGGTGGATCAGAACTCGAGCGTCTTGACGCCGTCGTGCGTGCCGAGCAGGCAGACGCCGGCCTTCTGGAAGGCGAACACGCCCACCGTCACGACGCCGGGCCAGTTGTTGACCCTGTCCTCGAAGGCCAGCGGGTCGGCGATCTGCAGGCCAGTCACGTCGAGGATATGCTGGCCGTTGTCCGTCACCAGCGGAGCGCCGTCCTTCAGGCGCAGCGTCGCGGTGCCGCCGAGCGCCTCGAACTGGCGCGCGACGCGCTGCGCCGCCATCGGGATCACCTCGACCGGCAGCGGGAAGGCACCCAGGGTGCGCACCAGCTTGGACTCGTCGGCGATGCAGACGAACAGGCGCGACTGCGCCGCGACGATCTTCTCGCGCGTGAGTGCCGCGCCTCCGCCCTTGACCATGAAGCCGCTGGCGTCGATCTCGTCGGCGCCGTCGACGTAGACCGACAGCTCGTCGACCTCGTTGCTGTCGAACACCGGGATGCCGATCGCCTTCAGGCGCTCGGTCGAGGCCTCCGAGCTCGAGACCGCGCCCCTGATCTGGTCCTTCATGCCGGCGAGCGCGGCGATGAACTTGTTGACGGTCGAGCCGGTGCCGACGCCGACGATCTCGCCGGGCACGACATAGCGCAGCGCGGCCTGGCCAACCAGGGTCTTGAGTTCGTCTTGGGTCAGGGAAGGATTGGTCATGGGAAGCAATCTGGGAGAATCGGAGGATTGGGCCGGATGCGGCCCGCCTAGTTCCGAGATTATCCGATGTCCCTGCTGCCCTACTCGCTCGCCCGCTCCTTCCTGTTCAACATGGACCCGGAGGCCGCGCACGAACTCACGCTCGACAAGCTCGAGAAGCTCCAGCACTCGCCGCTGATGTGCCTGGCCTCGCAGCCGCGCATCGACGACCCGGTCACGCTCGCCGGCCTCAGTTTTCCCAACCGCGTCGGCCTGGCTGCCGGCCTGGACAAGAACGCACGCTGCATCGACGCCTGGGGCGCGCTGGGATTCGGCTTCGTCGAGGTCGGCACCGTGACGCCCAAGGGCCAGCCCGGCAACCCCAAGCCGCGCATGTTCCGCATTCCCGAGAAGAACGCGCTGATCAACCGCCTGGGCTTCAACAACGAAGGGCTGGACGCCTTCATCGCCAACGTCAAGCGCTCCAGGCTGCGCCAGAACCCGAAGGCCGGCTCCATGCTGCTGGGCCTGAACATCGGCAAGAACGCCGCCACGCCGATCGAGCGCGCCACCGACGACTATCTGATCTGCCTGGAAGGCGTCTATCCGCATGCCGACTACGTGACGGTCAACATCTCGAGCCCCAACACCAAGAACCTGCGCGAGCTGCAGAGCGACGAGGCGCTCGACCAGTTGCTCGGCGCGCTGGCCGCCCGACGCGCCGAACTCGCGCAGCAGCACGGCGTCTGCAAGCCGGTGTTCGTCAAGATCGCGCCCGACCTCGACGAGGCGCAGGTCGCGGTGATCGCCGACACGCTCAGGCGCCACGGCATGGACGGGGTGATCGCGACCAACACCACGCTGAGCCGCGAGGCGGTCAAGGGCCTGCCGCACGCCGAGGAGGCCGGCGGCCTGTCGGGCGCGCCGCTGCTCGAGGCCAGCAACGCCGTGATCCGCCAGCTGCGCGCGCGGCTCGGCAAGGACTATCCGATCATCGGCGTCGGCGGCATCCTGAGCGGAGCCGATGCGCTGTCCAAGATCGAGGCCGGCGCCGACGTGGTGCAGGTCTACAGCGGCCTGATCTACCGCGGCCCCGCGCTGGTGACCGAAGTAGCTCGCGCGCTCAAGTCCGGCAAGGCCTGATGCGATGAGCACGGCCAACCTGCTGAGCTTCTTCGGACTGGCGCTGCTGCTGGGCCTGAGCCCGGGGCCTGACAACCTGTTCGTGCTGATGCAGTCGGCGACCCAGGGCCGGCGTGCCGGCCTGCTGGTGACGCTAGGCCTGTGCACCGGACTGCTCGGCCACACGGCGGCGGTCGCGCTAGGACTCGCCGCGCTGCTGGCAGCCTCGCCCGCAGCGTTCGGCGCGCTCAAGCTCGCGGGCGCCGCCTACCTGCTCTACCTGGCCTGGGGCGCCTGGCATGCGCCGGCTGCCGTGCAGGCCGGGGACGGCGCTGCGGCCGTGGCCAGGCCGTCGGGCTGGCGCCTCTACGGCCGCGGCGTGGTCATGAACCTGAGCAACCCCAAGGTGGCGATCTTCTTCCTCGCGCTGCTGCCGCAGTTCGTTCAGGCCGATGCCGGCCCGGTGCACTGGCAGATCGCGCAGCTCGGCGCGCTCTTCATGCTCGCGACGCTGATCGTCTTCGGCGGCTTCGCCTGGGTCGCGGCCTGGCTCGGCGGCCTGCTGCGCGGCTCGGCGCGCGCGCAGCGCTGGCTCAATCGCGCGGCGGCCACCGTTTTTGCCGGATTGGCAGCCCGACTGCTCTGGTCGGAAATGTGACATGCGAATCCGCCATGCCCTCGACGCAGACCAGGACGTCGTCCTGATTCAGCGAGGGCGCAGCAGCAGCATCAGCCCGATCGCGCCCAAGAGCAGGAAGCTCAGGAAGGACCAGTTGGCGATCGTCAGTCCGAGGAAGGTCCAGTCGACCGCGCTGCAGTCGCCGCTGCCACGGAACACCATCGGGATCACGCGCTTGAGCGGGAATGACTCGATCATGCCGAACAGGTCGCGGCCGCAGGTCGTGATCTCGGGCGGGAACCACTGCAGCCAGCTCTGGCGCGCGGCCACGCCGGCACCCGTGAGCGACAGCAGCGCCATCAGGCCGGCGGCCCAGCGCGTGGCGGCTGCCGGCAGCACGGCGCCGATCCCAGCTGCCAGCGCGACCAGGATGAACAGGTAGCGCTGCACGATGCACATCGGGCAGGGCTCCAGGCCGACCGCATGCTGCAGGTAGAGGCCGAAGGCCAGCAGTGCGATGCAGGCCAGCGAGATGAATGCCAGCAGCCGGCGCGGCCGCTCGAGGATGACTGTCAGGGCTTCCATTGGGTTCATTTCCCGACCGGCCGACAGGCCGGACCGTTTGGCGAGTATGCAAGAAAAAAGGACGACCGAAGTCGTCCCTGTGCGAGGCCTTGCGGAGCCGAGGCTTACTGCTCGACGAAGGCGCGTTCGACGACGAAGTCGCCCGGCGTGCTGGTGTTGCCTTCCTTGAAGCCGCGCTTCTCGCACAGTTCCTTGAGGCTCTTGAGCATCTCGGGGCTGCCGCAGATCATGACGCGGTCGGTCTCGGGATTCAGGTCGGGCAGGCCGAGCTCGCGCGAGACCTGGCCGCTCTCGATCAGGTCGCCGATGCGGCCCTGGCGCTCGAAGGGCTCGCGCGTGACCATCGGGTAGTAGACCAGCTTGTCGGCGACGATCTCGCCGAGGAACTCGTGCGCAGGCAGCTCCTGGGTGATGTAGTCGCGATAGGCCAGTTCCTTGACCTGGCGCACGCCATGCATCACGATGACCTTCTCGAAGCGCTCGTAGGTCTCGGGGTCGCGGATGATGCTCATCCACGGCGCCAGGCCGGTGCCGG
>JBDLTM010000222.1:0-4052 GCA_039805805.1 Pseudomonadota bacterium
CTCACGTCAGTCCTCGTCCTTGGCGCGCGAAGCGACCGCCTTGGCGATCAGCGCGTTCATGTCGGCCGCACGCTCGCTGGTGCGGTCGAAATGGAAGTGCAAGGTCGGCACGGTGTGGATGTGCAGGCGCTTGAACAGGCCGTTGCGCAGGAAGCCGGCGGCCTGGTTCAGCGCCGCCTCGTTTTCGCCCGGGTCGCCGGTCAGCAGGCTGAACCAGACCTTGGCGTGCGCATAGTCGGGCGTGATCTCGACACCCTGGAGCGTGATCATGCCGAGGCGCGGGTCCTTGAGCTCGCGGATCAGCTCGGTCAGATCGCGCTGGATCTGGTCCGAGACCTTGAAGGCGCGGTTGGAGGGCGATTTCTTGGCGGCCATGACTTACAGCGTGCGGGCGATTTCCTTGATCTCGAAGATCTCGAGGATGTCGCCTTCCTTGATGTCGTTGTAGTTCTTGAGCTTGATGCCGCACTCGAAGCCTTCCTTGACTTCCTTGACGTCATCCTTCATGCGCTTGAGCGACTCGAGCTCGCCTGTGTAGACCACGACGTTGTCGCGCAGCAGGCGGAAATGCGCGCTGCGGGTGACATGGCCATGGGTGACCATACAGCCTGCGATGGTGCCGATCTTGGTCGCCACGATCACGTTGCGGATCTCGGCGGTGCCGATGACTTCCTCGCGCTTCTCCGGCGCCAGCATGCCCGACATCGCGGCCTTCAACTCGTCGACGGCGTCGTAGATGATGTTGTAGTACTTGATGTCGACCTCGTTGCCCTCGGCCAGCTTGCGCGCGCCGACGTCGGCACGCACGTTGAAGCCGATCACGATGGCCTTGGAGGCGATCGCCAGGTTGATGTCGCTCTCGCTGATCGCGCCGACACCGGCGTAGACCAGCTGCACGCGCACCTCTTCGGTCGAGAGCTTGAGCAGCGAGGCGGCCAGCGCTTCCTGCGAGCCCTGCACGTCGGCCTTGATGATGATGGGCAGGGTCTTGACCTCGCCCGCCGTCATGTCGGCGAACATGTTCTCGAGCTTGGCGGCCTGCTGGCGGGCCAGCTTGGTGTTGCGGAACTTGCCGGCACGGTAGGTCGCGATCTCGCGGGCACGGCGCTCGTCGGCCAGCACGACGAAGTCGTCGCCGGCCTGCGGCACTTCGGCCAGGCCCTGGATCTCCACAGGAATCGACGGACCGGCTTCCTTGGTGGGACGGCCGTTCTCGTCGAGCATGGCGCGAACGCGGCCCGAGGTCTGGCCTGCCAACACCACATCGCCGACCTTGAGCGTGCCGGACTGCACCAGCACGGTCGCAACGGCGCCCTTGCCCTTGTCGAGGCGGGCTTCGATCACCAGGCCCTTGGCGTTGGCTTCGACAGGAGCCTTGAGCTCCAGCACCTCGGCCTGCAGCAGTACTTGCTCGAGCAGCTCGTCGATTCCCATGCCGGTCTTGGACGACACCGCCACGAAGGGCGAGTCACCGCCGAACTCCTCCGGCACGACTTCCTCGCCGACCAGCTCGGACTTGACGCGCTCGATGTTGGCATCGGGCTTGTCGGCCTTGGTCATGGCGACGACGATCGGGACGCCGGCCGCCTTGGCGTGCTTGACCGCCTCCTTGGTCTGCGGCATGACGCCATCGTCGGCGGCACAGACCAGGATCACGATGTCGGTCGCCTGGGCGCCGCGGGCACGCATGGCGGTGAAGGCCTCGTGACCCGGGGTATCCAGGAAGGTGACCATGCCGCGCGGCGTATCCACGTGGTAGGCGCCGATGTGCTGGGTGATGCCGCCGGCTTCGCCCGCAGCCACCTTGGCGCGGCGGATGTAGTCGAGCAGCGAGGTCTTGCCGTGGTCGACGTGACCCATCACGGTCACGACCGGGGCGCGCGGCAGGGCCTCGGCGTGCGAGATCACCTCCTCGTCGAAGGCCTCGGGATCGTCCAGCGCGGCAACGACGGCCTTGTGACCGAGCTCCTCCACCACGATCATCGCGGTGTCCTGGTCCAGCGGCTGGTTGATGGTCGCCATCTGGCCCAGCTTCATCAGCTGCTTGATCACCTCGGACGACTTCAGGCTCATCTTGTGCGCCAGGTCGGCCACGGTGATGGTCTCGGGCACATGGACCTCGATCACCTTGGTCTCGGCCTGCGCGGCGAAGGACGCTCCCTGGCTGCGATCGTCGCGACCGCCACGGCGGCCACCGCCCTTGGGTCCGGCGCGCCAGTTGCTGCCGCCACGACCGGCGCCGGTGTCGCCGCGGGTCTTGATTTCCTTCTTCTTGCCTGCCTCGTCCTTCCAGGTCGAGGACAGGTTCTCGGACTTGACTTCCTTCTTGCCAGCCCCGCCCGTCGGCGCTGCGGCCTGGCCGGGACGCGCGCCGGCAGCAGGCTTTTGCTGCTGACCCTTGGCTGCCGCCGGAGCGGCTGCGGGGGCCGGCTTGGGTTCCTCGGGCTTCTTGGCCACCAGCACCTTCTTCGGCGCCGACATCATGGCGCGGATCGCTTCGGCCTCGGCCAGCGCCTTGCGACGACGATCCTCGAGGTCCTTGGCGCGATCGGCTTCGGCCTTGCGGGCAGCGTCGGCCTGGGCCTTGGACTCAGCCTCGGCCTTGGCCTTGGTGGCGGCCAGCTGGGCCGCATGCTCGGCGCGCTCGGCTGCCAGCTTGGCTTGTGCTTCCTTCTCCGCGGCGGTGCGCGCAGCAACCTGCTCGAGATACTCGGCCTCGCGACGTGCGGCGGCTTCCTCGGCTTCGCGCTTGCGCGCGGCGGCCTCGTCGGCCTCGCGCTGGGCGGCAGCGGCTGCCTCGGCCTCGGCGCGCTGCTGACGCTGCTGGGCCAGCTCGGTCTCCTGGCGCTCGATGGCCTCGGCCTGGCGGCGCGCCTCTTCCTCGCGGCGCACCAGATCCTCGTCCTGCGCTGCCTGGGCTGCGTTGGCCGCAAGTTCGGAGGGCTCGTCCTCGCGCTTGATGAAAGTGCGCTTCTTGCGCACCTCGACCTGGATGGTGCGCGCGCGACCCGTGGCGTCGGCCTGCTTGATCTCGCTGGTCGACTTCTTGGTCAGTGTGATCTTCTTGCGCTCGGCCGAAGCAGTGCCATGGGAGGCCTGCAGATAGCCCAGCAGCTTCTGCTTGTCGGTCTCGGTCAGCATGTCGTTGCCGGCACGCTTGTTGACACCTGCGTTGGAGAGCTGCTCGAGCAGGACGGAAGTGGGTTTACCGAGTTCGGCGGCGAATTCTGCGACGGTATTGCTAGACATAGATATGGATTCTCCGTAAGGCCTGCACGATCAGGATTGGCTCGAAGCCGCATCGCCCGTGAACCAGTGTTCGCGAGCCTTCATGATCAATGCCGTGGCCTCCTCGGCGGTCTGGCCGGTTATTTCGCACAATTCGTCGGTGGCCAGGTCGGCCAGCTCGTCACGGGTGTGCACGCCCGCCTTGGCCAGCTTGTCGATCAGGTCGATCGTCAAGCCGTCGAGATCGCGCAGGTCCTGTGAGGCATCGTCGACGCTCTCTTCCTTGGCGATCTCCATCGTCAGCAGCGCAGCCTTGGCACGCAGGCGCAGCTCGTTGACGGTGTCCTCGTCGAAGGACTCGATCTCGAGCATTTCCTGCAGCGGCACGTAGGCCACTTCCTCCAGGCTGCCAAAGCCTTCCTCGATCAGGATGTCGGCGATCTCCTGGTCGACGTCGAGCTTCTCCATGAACAGGGCGCGGATCGACTCCGACTCGGCGGCCTGCTTCTGCGCCGACTCGTCGGCGGTCATGATGTTGATCTTCCAGCCGGTCAGGTCGGATGCCAAGCGCACGTTCTGCCCGCCACGGCCGATCGCGATCGCAAGGTTCTCCTCGTCGACCACCACGTCCATCACGCCACGCTCCTCGTCGACCACGATCGACTGCACGTTGGCGGGAGCCAGCGCGCCGATCACGAACTGGGCCGGATCCTCGCTCCAGAGCACGATGTCGACCCGCTCGCCCGAGAGCTCGTTGGTGACGGCATTGACGCGCGAACCGCGCACGCCGACGCAGGTGCCGATCGGGTCGATACGCTTGTCGT
>JBDLTM010000223.1:0-4044 GCA_039805805.1 Pseudomonadota bacterium
GTGATCTACACCCCCGACCTGTCGGCCGGCGCGCTCAACGGCATCACCCGCAACACCGTGTTCCACATCGCCAGGGACCTGGGTCTGGAGATCATCCAGAAGCGCATCACCCGCGACGAGGTCTACATCGCCGACGAGGCCTTCTTCACCGGCACCGCCGCCGAAGTGACCCCGATCCGCGAGCTCGACCGCATCGAGATCGGCTGTGGCAGCCGCGGCCCGATCACCGAGAAGATCCAGACGGCCTTCTTCGACATCGTCAACGGCCGCAACCCCAAGTACGCCCACTGGCTGACCCAGGTCTGACCCAGGAGCAGGAGCAACACGATGAGCAAGACAGTCGAACTCTCCGCGCACGACCTCAACGGCAACGGCGGCGTCTTCTGCCCCAGCCCCAAGGCCGACATGAAGCTTTGGAACAGCCACCCGCGCGTCTTCCTCGACGTCGCCAAGACCGGCTCGGCCAAGTGCCCCTACTGCGGCACCGTCTACCAGCTGAAAGCTGGCGAAGTCGTCGGCCACGGCCACTGAGCCCTGCTGCGGCGCCCTGCCCGGGGCTGCTCCAGCAAAAAGGCGCTGCCAATTGGCAGCGCCTTTTTGCTTCCAGGCCGCCCGGTTCATGGGCGGCTGGCCGGCTTGATCAGCGCGAGCGGATCATGGTGCCGTAGGCCTCGTTGCTCAGGATCTCGAGCAGCATCGAGTGCGGCACGCGGCCGTCGATGATGTGGACCGAGTTGCAGCCGCTGTGCGCGGCTTCCAGCGCACCGGCGATCTTCGGGATCATGCCGCCCGAGATGGTGCCGTCGGCGATCAGCGCGTCGACCTCGGTCGCGCTCAGGTTGGTCAGCAGCTCGCCCTGCTTGTCGAGCACGCCGCGGATATTGGTCAGCAGCAGCAGCTTCTCGGCGCGCAGCACGGTGGCCAGGCGGGCAGCGACCACGTCGGCGTTGATGTTGTAGCTCTCGCCGTCCTCGCCAAAGCCGATCGGGCTCACCACCGGGATGAAGCCGGCGTCCTCGAGCGACTTGACCACGCTCGGGTCGATGCTGACGATGTCGCCGACCTGGCCGACGTCATGCACCACGTTCGGGTCCTGCTGGTCGACCAGCTTGAGCTTCTGAGCCCTGATCAGGCCGCCGTCGCGACCGGTCAGGCCGACCGCCCTGCCGCCGGCGCGGTTGATCATGCCGACGATCTCCTGCTGCACCTCGCCGCCCAGCACCCACTCGACCACTTCCATGGTCTCGGCGTCGGTCACGCGCATGCCCTGGATGAACTGGCCCTGCTTGCCCAGGCGCTTGAGCAGCCCTTCGATCTGAGGGCCGCCGCCATGCACCACCACCGGATTGATGCCGACCAGCTTGAGCAGCACCACGTCCTCGGCGAAGGCCTGCTGCAGCGCCGGATCGGTCATCGCGTTGCCGCCGTACTTGATCACCATGGTCTTGCCATGGAACTGGCGGATATAGGGCAGCGCCTGGGCGAGAATCTCGGCCTTGTCGCGCGCCTGGACATGGGACAGGTCGTGGGGAACTTGGGTCATGTTGCTTGATTCGCTTGGAATGGAGACAGCTCAAATTGTGCCGGAAAGACCGGTACCTGCCTGTCACGAAATCTTCATGTGACAGTCTGCCGCCGCATGCGACACTTGTGCTCAACCTTCTGCCCGACCCGACATGAACCCGACCGAAGTCGAACTCAAGCTGCTGCTGCCCGGCGCCGACCCCGCCGCCATCGAGCAGGCCCTCGCCAGCCTGCCGGCGCTGGCCGGCACCCAGCCGCAGCGCCAGTGGCTCTGGAACCGCTATTACGACACCGCCTCGCAGGAACTGCGACGCCAGCGCAGCGCGCTGCGGCTGCGCTGCGTCAGCCTCCAGCCCTGGACCGACCATGACCCGACGCAGCCGCCGGCAGGCGAATGGATCCAGACCTTCAAGACCGCCGGCGTTTCGCAGGGCGGCCTGAGCCGGCGCGGCGAATGGGAATCGAAAGTCGCCAGCGGCGCGCTCGACCAGGCCGCTCTCAACGCCACGCCCTGGAAGGACCTGGACCCGAAGGGCGAGCTGTTCGAGCAGCTGCAGCCCTGCTTCGACACCCGCTGCCGCCGCACCACCTGGCTGCTGCAGGTCGAAGACGGCAGCCGGATCGAGGTCGCGCTCGACGTCGGCGAGATCGCGGCTGCCGGCCAGCATCTGCCGCTGCTGGAGCTTGAGCTCGAACTGCAGGCCGGCATGCCCGAGGCGCTGTTCGGGCTGGCGCAGCAGATCGCCGCCAGAGTCGCCGTCCTGCCCTGCGACGCCAGCAAGGCCGAGCGCGGCTATGCCCTGGCGCAGGGCGTGGTCCATGCCCCGGCGCGCGCGCGGCCTGTCCACCTGCCAGCCATGGTCAGCCCGCTGGCCGCAGCCCAGCAGGCCATGGCTGGCATGCTGGAGCAGTTCACCCGCAACCTGGCCGGCCTGCTGCACGCCGACGATCCCGAGCTGGTGCACCAGGCGCGCGTGGCATGGCGGCGCTGGCGCAGCAGCGAGCGCCTGTTCCACCCCTGGCTGGCAAAGCTGCCGGAGCGCACTGCGCTGCGCCCGCTGCTCGATACGCTGGGCCGGCTGCGCGACCTGGACGTCGCCTGCACCGAGACGCTGCCGGCCTGGCTCGATGCCTATGCCGGCGGGAAGGCACAACGCCGCAGCCAGGCCGAGCGGACCCTGGCCAGGCTGCAACTGGCCGCCCAGTCGCAGCGCCACCTGACGCGCCAGCTGCTGGCCCAGCCCGGCAGCGGCCAGGGCCTGCTGCAGCTGGCGCACTGGCTGCACGAGCTGGGCCAGCAGGCCGAGCCGGATGAAGGCCTGCGCAAGGGCCAGCGCGACTGGGCGCGCGAGCGCAGCGCCCGCCTGCTGCGCCGCCTGCAACAGGCGATCGAGGCCAGCGAGGCCGAGGACGCCAGCGAAGCGCAGCAGCACCGCACAAGGCTGCTGGCCAAGCGCGTGCGCTACGGCGTCGAGACCCTGCACGACCTGCTGCCGCAGAAGAAGGCCGACCGCTGGGCGCGCCAGGCCAGCCAGCTGCAGACCCGGCTCGGCGCCGAGCGCGACCTGCTGCGCGCGATCGCGCTGCTGCAGGAAATCGGCGAGGACGGCAGCCTGACCGACTTCCTGCGCGGCGTGGCGGCAGCGCACCAGCAAGGCTGAAGCCCGGCGGGTAGAATCCGGGCCATCAAAACCACCCGACAGCCTCTGGATCTACACCATGAACCGCTGCCTGAAATCCCCCGCGCGCCAGGCACTGAGCCTGGGCTCCGCTGCCCTGCTGGCCCTGCTGCCGGCACTGGCGAGCGCGCAGCTCGCCACCGACCCGTTCCAGCGCAGCATTCCCGAGCAGGCCAGGCGCGGCGTGCTCAAGGTCGCCGCGCCGCCCGAGATCCTGCTCGACGGCCAGCCCGCGCGGCTCTCGCCCGGCTCGCGCATCCGCACCGAAGCCAACCTGATCGTGCCGCCGCACCAGCTGATCGGCCAGGAGCTGCAGGTCCACTACACCCGCGAAGGCCTGGGCCTGGTGCACGAGGTCTGGGTCCTGACCCCGGCCGAGCAGGCGCAGCAGCGCGCCGCCAAGGGGGACCTGGAGCAGCGCAGTTTCCGCCCTGATCCCGTTCCGAACTGAGCGCTGCGCCCTCGGCCCAATACCCTCCGCACCGCATTTTCCGCGTCTGCCGCCAGTAGCGCGGCTTTGCCGTTCCGTTTCCTGTTGCTGCGCGCCGCGTCGACCTGGTGCCGTGCGCTGCGCATTTCCTGAAAGAACCCCCGCCATGAGCAAGAAAGTCTTCATCAAAACCTTCGGCTGCCAGATGAACGAGTACGACTCGGACAAGATGGCCGACGTGCTGGGCGCCGCCCAGGGCTATGAGCCCACCGACGACCCCGAGCAGGCCGACCTGATCCTGTTCAACACCTGCTCGGTGCGCGAGAAGGCGCAGGAGAAGGTCTTCTCCGACCTCGGCCGCGTCAAGCACCTCAAGGACAAGGGGGTGCTGATCGGCGTCGGCGGCTGCGT
>JBDLTM010000224.1:0-4005 GCA_039805805.1 Pseudomonadota bacterium
CTTGGGAATGGCCTCGCCTGGCTTGGGCGGATTCTTGCCCTCGGGCTTGAAGTAGTCGACGTGAAAGCGCAGGACGTTGCCGTCCTCGATGGCGTGGGTGATGGTGTAGGCGTGGAGCTGCTTCTGGAACAGGTCCGCCGTGGTGCGCATGGAGGCCTGGGTGTCCTCGATCTTCTGCAAGGAGGCATTGACCTCGAAGATGGGCGTGCCGGTGAAGCCGAAGAGCTGCGCCTTGGGGAAGAAGGCTTTGATGGCCTTGTGATTGTCGCCAAACTGCGAGCGATGGCACTCATCAAAGATGAAGACGATGCGCTTGTCCTTCAGCGCTTCGAGCTGTTCCTTGTAGGTGGCCTGGCCGTTCTTGCTGCGCTGCTTGTTGCGTTTGCTGTTTTTGTCCAGCGCCAGGCCGAGCTTCTGGATGGTGGTGACGATGACCTTGTCGGCGTAGTCCTCAGAAAGCAGGCGGCGCACGAGGGCGGCGGTGTTGGTGTTTTCTTCGACGCAGCCTTCCTGGAACTTGTTGAACTCCTCCCGCGTCTGGCGGTCGAGGTCCTTGCGGTCCACGACGAACACACATTTGTGGATGTGGTCGTTTTCCTTCAGCAGGGTCGAGGCCTTGAAGGAGGTGAGCGTCTTGCCGCTGCCGGTGGTGTGCCAGATGTAGCCGTTGCCGTTGTCTTCGTCGATGCACTTCACGATGTGCTGCACGGCATAGACCTGGTACGGCCGCATGATCATGAGCTTTTGCTCGCCCGCCACCAGCACCATGTAGCGGCTGATGGTGCGGCCGAGATCGCACTTCTTCAGGAATTGCTCGGCGAACTCGTCGAGTTGGGTGATCTTGCGGTTGCCTTCGTCCGCGAACTCGTAGATGGGCAGGAAGCGCTCGTCGGCATTGAAGGCGAAGTGGCGAGCGTTGTTATTGGCGAAGTAGTAGCTGCGGTCGCGGTTGCTGACGATGAACAGCTGCATGAAGCAGAGCAGCGTCCTGGTGTAGCCGTTACCGGGGTCGTGCTTGTATTCAACGATCTGCTCCATGGCCCGGCGTGGATTCACGCCCAGGGTCTTCAGCTCGATCTGCACACAGGGCACGCCGTTGATCAGCAGGATGACGTCGTAGCGGTGGTGGCTGTAGTCGGTGTTGATGCGCAGCTGGTGGATAACCTCGAAGTGGTTCTTGCACCAGTCTTTGATGTTCACCAGCGTGAAGTTCAGAGGCGTGCCGTCATCGCGGGTGAAGGCATTGATGCTGCGCAGGGTCTTGGCAGCGGTGTAGACATCCGGGGTGACGATTTCATCCAGCAGCCTGGCGAACTCGGCTTCGGTCAGCTTGACCCGGTTGAGGGCCTCGAACTTCTCACGGAAGTTTTTTTCCAGTGCGGCGCGGTCGCGGATGTCTGCCCGATATTCGTACTTCAGGTCCTGCAGCTTGCCAATGAAGCCGTACTCGATGTGCTCTTCTCTGACGACGGGGCTTGGTGCTCCGGACGGCAGATCGTAGGTGGACTTGGATGGCGGCATGTGGGGACTTGCGTTGGCTATGGACTGTCAGGCAATGCCGGCGGCGGGTTGCTATCGATTGTGTCCGCTCATTCGTCTATGGAGTGCAGTGACATTAATACCTCTACTCTGGGGCGAGTCGGCTCGGCACTGGCGAATGAGCATCTGTAGTCTACATCGTACTCAATCTGATGACTCCGTGGCGCTACGGCACCACGCATCTGCCTGGTGTCAAAGCTGGAGTTCATGCAGCTGCTTGCAGCGCGGGTCCCAAGGTCTCGGACGCACCTGATCCGTTGTTGAGACGCCCCGGCCTCAGCCGCCAAGCGACTGGAAGCGGCGCAGCTGCTCGATCGCGGTCCTGATCGTGGCATCGGACAGTTGGGGCTGCGGCCTGAGCTTGGCCTCCAGCCGATCCAGGTCGATGTCCTGCAGCGCGCCAAGCGCTTCGGGGCTGCGGCTGAGCACGAGTTGCAGCGCGATCTCGTGCGCCAGCAGGCAGCCGTGGATGCTGTCGATCTGGTATTCGATTTCTTCCTGTTCCATGGGGTGATCCTTGCGGGATTCAGCCGCGCAGGCTGATGACCGGCCAGCCGCGCTCTCGCGCGCTGCGCAGCAGCTGCGGATCGGGGTCGACCGCGACCGGATGCTGCACGGCCTCGAGCAGCGGCAGGTCGTTGTGCGAGTCGCTGTAGAACCAGCTCTCCGCCAGCGCATCGAGCGAGCTGCCCAGCCCGCGCAGCCAGTGCCCGACATGCGCGATCTTGCCGGCGCCGAAGCAGTGCGCGTCCAGTTCGGGCTGGCTGTCGGCGCCGATCGCATGCGCGATGCCCAGATGATCGGCCACCGGCTGCACCAGGGCTTGCCGCGTCGCGCTGACCACCACGGTGAGCAGCTCATCGGCATGCAGGCTGTCGACCAGCGTCGCGGCATCGCGCGCGATGGCCGGCAGCAGTGACTCGGCCTCGAAGCCGGCGCGCAGCTCGGCCAGTTGCATCGCGGGCAGCGCGGCATCGATCGCGTGCCGAAACTGCTGCAGCGCGACGAAATCGAGCCTGCCTTGTCCGTAATCGTCGACGAAGCGGTCGTGTGCTGCGATCTGTTCGGGCTGCAGATGGCCGCGCCGCAGCAGGTAGTCCAACCAGAGCTGGTTGCTGTCGGCGGCGAGCAGGGTGTGGTCGAGGTCGAGGAAGGCGACGCGCAAGGGCGCCTCCCCGGCGTCGCGTTGGGGCGTAATGGGACTGACGGTCATCGGCAGCGAGTCTCTCACAGACTGCCGGCAGCTTCGGCGCCGGGGCGCGATGCAGCGCCCGCGCCGTAAAGCTAGAGCCCGAGCGCGTAGCGGTGCGCGCCGTGGTGCAGCGCGGGCAGCCTGCGTGCGGCGTCCAGCATGACGCGGGCAGCGAAGTCGGCCGGCTCGCAGCGGGCCTCGAACACCAGGCTCGCGTGCGAGCCCGAAGCGGCTGTCGCGCGCCGCTCGAGCGCGAGGCCCTGGCCGTTGCCGGACTCCAGCGCCTCCAGGTCGTCGAGCTCGAACACCTGGGTCGGCTCGCCCGCGTGCAGCGGGTCGGACAGGATGGTGGCCCGCACCCGCTCGAAGTCGGCGCCGCGCTGCAGCCTGAGGTAGACATAGCGTTGCGGCAGGCCATCGGCGCCCTGCATCTCGCCTTCCAGCGCCTCCGCCACGCCCGCCACCTGCTCGGCCGCAGCGCTGTGGTGCAGCGCGAGGCCGGGGTGGCGATGCTGCACTTCGTCGCCGCGCGGGATCAGCGTGCGGAAAGCCTGCTGGATCAGCGTCAGCAGCCCAGGATTCCAGCCGGCGACGACGACGGCGGTCGCGCGGTAGCGCTGGCACATCTCGACGAAGCCTGCATGGTGCAGCTCGAGCTCGCGGCCCTCGAGCGCCGCGCATTCGACCACCGGGATGCGCGCCTGCAGCAGCTCGCGCGCGACGCCGGCGACCTGCTGGGCCGGCACGCAGACCAGCGCGGCATCGACCGGCGGCAGGTCACGCACATGGCTGACGACCGGATGCCGGCGTAGATCGGCCGTCAGCTCGCCGCTCGAATCGGGCCGGCGCACGATGCCGGCCAGGGCCAGGTCTTCGTCGTCGAGCAGGGCCCGGGCGCAAGCCAGGCCGAGCCGGCCCGGGCCGATCACGGCCAGCTGCAGGCGTCTGGGTTTTCCCATGGGGACTCCTTTCGTGCGGTGCTTGCCACTCAGTGCGGCTGCCGGTCCAGGCTGGCGGCGAGCTGCTGCAGCGCTGGCGAGATTTCGACCGGATAGGCCTGCTCTGCCGCGATGCCTTCCAGTCCGCGCAGCGCATCCGGCAAGGTGGCGAGCTGGGCAGCCGCATGTCCGCGCAGCGCGTCCAGCGCCTCGGGTGGCGCGATGCGGCGGCCCGCGCGCATGACGGGCTGCAGCAGTGCCTCTGCGCCGGCCGGCGCCGGCTCATCCGCCAGCGCGACCAGGTCGCGTTCGATGCGGCCGTCCGGCCCGCTCCAG
>JBDLTM010000225.1:0-3990 GCA_039805805.1 Pseudomonadota bacterium
CTTCCTGCCGCTGATCGAGCAGCACCCGCTCAGCGAGCAGCTGTGCGAATGGGTGCTCGGCAGCGCGCTCGGCCAGATGGAGGCCTGGCGCGATGCCGGGCAAGACATCTCGGTCAGCGTCAACATCAGCGCCTACCAGATGCAGCAGGACAACTTCGTTTCCCTGGTCACCCGGCAGCTCGACGCCCACCCGGCGCTCGGCCAGCATAGGCTGGAGATCGAGCTGCTCGAGACCAGCGCGCTGGCCAACCTGTCAAAGGTGGCCTCCATGATGCACGCCTGCCAGGGGCTGGGCTTGCGCTTCGCGCTGGACGACTTCGGCACCGGCTATTCGGCGCTGACCCACCTCAGGCATCTGCCGGCCGACCGGCTCAAGATCGACCAGAGCTTCGTCTCGGGCATGCTCGCCGATGCCAATGACCGCGCCATCGTCGAGAGCGTGATCGGCCTGTCGCGCGCCTTCCAGCGCGAGGTGATTGCCGAGGGCGTCGAGACGCCGTCCCATGGCGCGCTCCTGCTCGAGCTGGGCTGCGAAGTGGCGCAGGGCTTTGGCATCGCGCATCCCATGGCTGGGGCGGACCTGCCGGCCTGGATCGCCGAATGGGACATGGCCTGGGCGGCTGCCCGGCATGCCTGGCACGGATGTCCGGGCAAGCGTTCCACTGCATGGGACAATAGCGCCCCATGAACCCCCTGCTCTCCCGCCTGCAACCCTATCCCTTCGAGCGCCTGCGCCAGCTGTTCGCCGGCGTGACGCCCAACCCGGACTACCGCGCCATCAGCCTCGGCATCGGCGAGCCGCGCCATCCGACGCCGGAATTCCTCAAGAGCAAGCTGTGCGAGGCCGTCAACGCGCCCGGCGGCGGCCTGGCGACCTACCCGGCCACGGCCGGTACGCCCGAGCTGAAAAGCGCCTGCGCGACCTGGATGGAGCGCCGCTACGGCCTGCAGCTCGACCCCGCCACGCAGATCCTGCCGGTGCTGGGCTCGCGCGAGGCGCTGTTCTCGCTGGCCCAGGTGGTGGTCGATCCGCGCGAGTTTGCGGCATCCGACGGCATCGAGCCGGTGGTGGTCTGCCCCAATCCCTTCTACCAGATCTACGAGGGCGCGGCCTACCTGGCGGGCGCCCAGCCATGGTTCGCTCCGAGCGACCCCAAGCGCAACTTCGCGGTCGACTGGGCCAGCGTGCCGCAGGAAATCTGGCAGCGCACCCAGCTGCTGTTCACCTGCTCGCCCGGCAACCCGACCGGCGCGGTGATGCCGCTGGACGAGTGGAAGATGCTGTTCGAGCTCAGCGACCAGTACGGCTTCGTGATCGCGTCCGACGAGTGCTACAGCGAGATCTACTTCCGCGACGAGGCGCCGCTGGGCGGCCTGGAAGCCGCCGCCAGGCTCGGCCGCAGCGACTACCGCAACCTGATCGCCCTGACCAGCCTGTCCAAGCGCAGCAACGTCCCCGGCCTGCGCAGCGGCTTCGTCGCAGGCGACGCCAATCTGATCAAGGCCTTCACGCTCTACCGCACCTACCACGGCAGCGCGATGAGCACCGTGATCCAGAGCGCCAGCGCCGCCGCCTGGCTCGACGAGCAGCATGTGGTCGACAACCGCGAGCAGTACCGCGCCAAGTTCGCCGCCGTCACGCCCATCCTGGCCGAGGTGATGAACGTCGCGCTGCCCGACGCGGGCTTCTACCTCTGGGCCGAGGTGCCGCAGCAGTTCGGCGGCAGCGCCGGCGGCAGCGACACCGACTTCGCCAAGGCGCTGCTGGCTCAATACAATGTCACGGTTCTGCCTGGCAGCTATCTCGCGCGCGAGGCGCAGGGCTTCAACCCCGGCGCGCAGCGCGTGCGCATGGCGCTGGTGGCCGAGACCGCCGAATGCGTCGAGGCCGCCCAGCGCATCGTCCAGTTCATCAAATCTTCCAACTAAGCTCAGCATCATGACCCAACAACTGCAACAGATCATCGAAAACGCCTGGGACAACCGGACCCAGATCTCGGCCGCCTCCGCCCCGGCCGAGGTGCAGGATGCCGTCGCGCATGTGATCGACCAGCTCGACGCCGGCCAGCTGCGCGTGGCCAGCCGCGAGGGCGTGGGCCAGTGGACCGTGCACCAGTGGATCAAGAAGGCCGTGCTGCTGTCCTTCCGCCTCAAGGACAACGAGATCATCTCGGCCGGCGACCTGGGCTTCTACGACAAGGTGCCGACCAAGTTCGCCCACCTGTCGCCGCAGGAGCTCGCCGCCGCTGGCGTGCGCGTTGTGCCGCCAGCCGTCGCACGCCGCGGCAGCTTCATCGCCAAGGGCGCGATCCTGATGCCGTCCTACGTCAACATCGGCGCCTATGTCGACGAGGGCACCATGGTCGACACCTGGGCCACCGTGGGCAGCTGCGCCCAGATCGGCAAGAACGTGCACCTGAGCGGCGGCGTCGGCATCGGCGGGGTGCTCGAGCCGCTGCAGGCCAATCCGACCGTGATCGAGGACAACTGCTTCATCGGCGCGCGCTCCGAGGTGGTCGAAGGCGTGATCGTCGAGGAGAACTCGGTGCTGGGCATGGGCGTCTACATCGGTCAGAGCACCCCGATCTTCGACCGCTCCACCGGCGAGATCAGCTATGGCCGCGTGCCCTCGGGCTCGGTCGTGGTCAGCGGCAACCTGCCCAAGACGGCCGCGAACGGCGCCCCCTACAGCATGTACGCCGCTATCATCGTCAAGCGCGTCGACGCACAGACTCGTTCCAAGACCAGCATCAACGACCTGCTGCGCGACTGATCCCGCCGCCTGGGAGCGGCTGCTGCAGCCAGGGGAGTGAAACGATGGGCATGATGGACAAGCTCTTGCGTCTGATGGCCGAGAAGAAGGCGTCCGACATCTACCTGTCGGCCAATGCGCCGGTGCTGATCAAGATCGATGGCGTCTGCCAGCCCGTCTCCCCCCAGCCGCTGCCCAGCGAGGCGCCCTACCAGCTGCTCGCCGAGGTGGTCACGCCCGAGCAGCTGGCCGAATTCGACCGCAGCGGCGAGCTCAACATCGCGCTGCCGCTGGTTGGCGTCGGGCGCTTCCGCTTCAGCGCGATGCGCCAGCGCAGCAGCTGCGCCGTGGTGGTGCGCTACATCAGCGTCGACATCCCCAGGCTGGAGTCGCTCGGCATCCCGCTGGTGCTGGCCGACATGATCCTGGCCAAGCGCGGCCTGATGCTGGTGGTGGGTGCTACCGGATCGGGCAAGAGCACGACGCTGTCGGCGCTGCTCGATCACCGCAACGAGCGCCTGTCGGGCCATATCCTGACCATCGAGGACCCGGTCGAGTTCCTGTTCAGGAACAAGCAGTCGATCGTCAACCAGCGCGAGGTCGGCACCGACACCGCGTCGCTGCATGTTGCGCTCAAGAACGCGCTGCGCCAGGCGCCCGACGTGATCCTGATCGGCGAGATCCGCGACCGCGAGACCATGTCGGCCGCGATGGCCTATTCACAGTCGGGCCACCTGGTGCTGGCGACGCTGCACGCCAACAACAGCTATCAGGCACTCAACCGCATCCTGAGCTTCTATCCGGTCGAGGTGCGTCCGGCCATGCTCAACGACCTGGCCTCGGCGCTCAAGGCCATCGTCTCGCAGCGCCTGCTGCGCACGGTCGATGGCGGCCGCGCGCCCGCGGTCGAGGTGATGGTCAACACCCGCCTGATCAGCGAGCTGATCGAGAAGGGCGACTTCTTCGGCGTGCGCGAGGCGCTCGAGAAGTCGATGGCCGAGGCCTCGCAGACCTTCGAGGTCGATCTCGAGCAGCTGGTGATGTCGGGCCGCGTCACGCGCGAGGAGGCGCTGGCCTATGCCGACTCACCGACCAACCTGATGTGGCGGCTCGACAATGCAGCCTTGCAGCAGAGCAAGGCTGCAGCGCGGGCTGTCAACGGGGAGGAAGCCCAGCCGGCTTCCTTCAGCGATTTCAAGTTCGACGTCAGGCACTGACGTCGGCATCAACCTTTTTTT
>JBDLTM010000226.1:0-3988 GCA_039805805.1 Pseudomonadota bacterium
CCGTCGCGTTGCCGACGTTGGCCGCGACGGTGACGTTGACGCTGATGCCGGCCTGCTGACCTGCCGCAGTGGCGTCACCGACGACGGTGTCGATGGTGGTGCCGCCACTCGGCAGCGAGTAAAACACCGGCGAGTTTGCGGGGCGAAAAAGCTGCCAAGGGTTGCGGTGCAGTTCTAGCGCGTAGCGGGAGACATCTGCGGCCCAAAACGCGCCAAAAGTCATCTGGCCGTTGAATTTTGCGCCGATGGTTCCTATGTTTTGAACGCCTATTGTGGCCGTTGTGGCTGTAGCGCCACCAAGATCAATTCGCCCGTTTTGCGAACCTGAACCGACAGTTACGGTTCTAGATATGCCGTCTAGGTAAATGGCAACAGCAGAACCGTTGCTTGTCAACATCACAGTGTGAATTGCACCGTCAACTAATTCTGCCCGCGTTCCCGTGGTGTAGCCCGCAATAGGTGTCGCAGTACCAGTAGTTAGAAGTCGCCCAAACGTAATCAGTTCATCTGTTAACGTGCCGGTAACGCCATTACCAACATAAAGCACGAATCTATTGTTTACTGTTCCGTCGCCATAATGGAATAACGCTTGTGCCGTGTCCGTGGTTGTTCTGACACGAAACATCATTGACCATTGCGAGCCGCTGGCCAGATTGAATTGATTTGGCCGCGCTAGGTCGATGTAGGTGGTGCCGGACGAATCAAAGTTCGCCCCAAGACCGTCCGTTGTAGCCAGCAGCCCGCCGCCGCCAATGGGCGTGCCGTTAGCAGCACCCGTGGCGTCTCGCACGCCGCGCCCTGCCATGTTCCACAGGTTACGCAGCCCGAGCGTTAGCGGGTTGGACCAGTCAACCCCAGCATCCGGCGTGGGTAGTTGGCTACGCCAGCGTTGAGGCAGAAACAGGGCCATCAGGCGTTGTCGTATTTCACGCCGACGAACTCGAAGGAGTTCGTGTTTACGGCGTCATCGCGCAAGTTGGCTCCCGTATTCTGCGTTACGAAAAGCCCCCAATACTTGGGCATCACGCCACCAAACAGCTGCGCCACAGAGAACGGCAGCACTACATACGCCTGATTGTTTGTCGTTACCGGGACGTTGATCGTTGCCCCAAGCCGCAATGCATCGCGAATGCCGATATTGTTCAGCGTTCGCGTAGCGTCCGCACCCTCAAGAACGTCGAGCTTGGCGGTGGAGGACAGTGCCGATTCGTTGCCCCACACGTAAATGTTGATGTTGGTGTTGGCCGTCATTCCGGTGCTGCCGACGCTGACTTGCCCTGACACCAAGCAGTCCACAAACTTGTTGCTCGTGTTGTCTATCTGGTTGGATTCGCGCCCGAGAACAAACGTCGCTGACGTTCCGACGTTGCGCAAATTCATCGTGATGGCGGTGTTGCTGCCGTAGTTGACGGTAAGTGTCGTCATGCCGTCACCTCACTGGTCAGCACCCGCGCCCGCTCAACGTCCTGATAGCTAACCCGCCCCCGCCACGGCGCCAGCAGCGCCTCGGCCCGCGTCTGGGGCTGCAGGGCCAGAGCTTTGAGTGACGACGCCTCGGCGGCGGTCAGCACGTTGGCAGCGGCGAGTTGGTCGAGCATCGACTGCGAGGTCGGGTGGCCGACGTCGAGGCCGTCGGTGGTCAGGAACTTGATGGCCCACTTGACGACGGAGTTGTGGGGCGCTGCGGCCTCGAGCTTGTCCAGCGCGACGGCTCCGGCCATGCCAAGCTGAGCGAGCACGGTGCGGGCAGTGATCATGGTTTCCGCAGGTGCTTGCCCGGCAAACACATTCATGGCTTCGGCAATGGCAAAAGCGCCGTCCGAGTTCATCGGCTGAGCGGACAAAGCTGGGTCGGCCGCGATGGCGTCGCGCAGGAGAATCAACTGCTCGGGCGTCATGACTGCGTAATCGTCACGATGTCGCCATTCGCACCCGACCAGTCGATGGTCAGGCTGCCGCCGACGATGCTGCGATCACTGCCGAGGTCGAGGTAGGCAATCGCCTGCTTGCCGGCCGCCGTGTCGTTGTAGAGGATGCCCCAGCGCGCGTTCGTGAAGCCGCTGCCGTCCTGCGCGATGGTGACGTTCGCCGCTCGCAGCGTGGGCACGTTGCTCACCAGCGTCCACGTGACCGAAGTCAGGGCCGGGCCACCGCTGCTGTAGCTTGTGCCGGTGGCGACCTGGTTGGTGGTCAGGTTAATACCGCCGCCGCTGCCCCAGCGCGGGTCACTGGTGCTCACCGCGGGCGTGGTCGCGCTGGTGATGAGGCCGAGCTTGATCGTGTCGCTGCTCAAGTCGTGGATCTTTTCGCCCAGGTCCAGCAGGGCCTGCGCGAACCATTTGACGTCACCGGTCGCCATCGTCGGTCTCCATTTCGTGTTCCTCGGCCTCCATGGCCTCCAGTGCCGCGAGCCGGCCGTCGATGCCGCGCACGATGCTCATCATCTGCCCGTTGGCCTCGACGCCCACGGCGCGACCGTCCTTGCCGCGCACGATGCGCCGCGGTGCCTTCAACGCGGCCGCCAGCCCGTCCATCATCTGCTGCAACTGCTGCGAGACCGCACCGACGACGCTGGTCACCTCGCTGACGGTGTTGGCACGGTCCATGGCCATGCGTTGCTCCTCGGCCTGCTGCTGCATGAGCGCCAGTTCGCGCTTGATGGCCGCGTCGATCTCGGCCTTCTGCAGCATGCGCTCGGTCTCGGCCTGCTGACGCATCGCCTCGATCTCCATGGCGTTGCGCTGGCGCATCTCCTCGATGGCTTGCTGCGCCTGGAGCTTGACCTGCTCAAGACTCGCCTGCGACTGCATGCGCTCGCGCTCGATCATCAGCTTGGCCTGCTCGGCCTGCTGCCCGGCCTGCATCTGCGCGGCGCGGAACTGCATCTCGGCCTGCATGGCCTCGGCCTGCGGGTTGGGCTGCGGCGGCTTGGGCTGGTTGAGCATGGCCAGGGCGCGTTCGAACGCGCCCTCAACGGTGCGGCCGACCTTGAACCCACGCACACCGAACAGCAGCATCTCGGACATGAGCGGCAGCAACTCCGGCGCGGCCTGCGCGGCTGCCACGGTGCGCTCGAGGAACTGGCTGGTCGCGGCCATGAATTCGACGCGCGACTGCTTGTCGGCCTCGTCGTCGAGCTGCGTCAGGCTGTCGGCAGTGATGTCGATGCGGAACCCGCGCAGATCCTCGTTCTTGAGGATGGCCATCGCCTGCGCGATGACCTCCGGCGGCTCCTGCATCTGCGCCACGCCCGCCATCAGCGCGATGGTCTGTGGCTGGAAGTGGGCGCAGATGATCTCGGCCTTGATGCGCAGCAGATCCTTGGCGAAGCGCGCCACGTCCTCCTGCATGCGACGCAGGCGCAGGCTGGCGAATCGCCCCTTGATCTCCTGCGCCGTCGCCGTCTCGCTGGCCGCGCTCTGGCCGCGGATGATGTCGCTGATGCCGGTGATCTCGTAGATCTGCGCCTTGATGTTCTCCCGGGCCTGATACAGCCCCAGCAGCGCGCTGGCGACCTGATCCAGCGGCAGGAAGTCGACCATGCCCTTGATGCCGCCGCGCTCGCTGAACACCGACCACGAATCCACCGGGATCATCGTGCCGTTGGTGCCCTCGTCGAGCAGCCGGCGCAGGCTGAGCTGGCTCGCGTCGTAGACGCCCGTGACCTTCAACGCCCGCACCAGCCCGTCGATCCGCTGCGTGATGAGGTCGAGTTCGTCGGCCTGGTCCTGGTACACCGTGAAGTCCGGGATCGGCACCAGACTGTCGGTTGTCACCGTCGCGTACAGCGGGCGCGGGCAGGGCCAGAAGTCGTGCAGGCCGAGCGGGTCTTCGCGCTCGTCCAGCGACTCCTCGCGGCCCTTGCTGACCCAGACAACCTTACCGTCTTCCTTGTCCCACACCTCGTAGATGGTCGCCTTCGCCATCTGCCGGCTGGCCGTGTCGTCGCGGCCCACCTCGCCCTGCGCCTGATCCAGCGGCGTGCCGT
>JBDLTM010000227.1:0-3985 GCA_039805805.1 Pseudomonadota bacterium
CAGCGCCTACGCGCAGCAGATTCAGGAGCGCACCATCCGCATCGGCCATCCGGTCAACAGCGACCATCCGATCAGCTTCGGCGTCAAGAAATTCTCCGACATCGTCTCCGCCAAGAGCGGCGGCAAGCTCAAGGTGCGCGAATTCCCCTCGCTGCAACTGGGCAACGAGATGCAGCAGCTGTCAGCCCTGGCCGGCGGCGTGCAGGAAATGTTCGCCCCGGGCACGGCGCCGGTGGCCGGCATGGTGAAGGATTTCGCACTGCTCGACCTGCCCTTCCTGGTCGAGACGCCGGAGCAGGCCGACGCCCTGCTCGACGGTCCCTTCGGCCAGGCCCTGCTGGCCAAGCTGCCGGAAAAGGGTCTGGTCGGCCTGGCATTCTGGGAAAACGGCTTCCGCCATGTCACCAACAGCAAGCGCCCGATCAAGCGCCTGGAAGACCTCGAAGGCCTGAAGATCCGCGTGCAGCAGAACCCGGTCTTCATCGATACCTTCAAGGCGCTCAAGACCAATCCGGTGCCGATGTCCTTCGCCGAACTCTACGGCGCACTCGAGAGCAAGGCGCTCGACGCGCAGGAGAACCCCTATCTGATCACGCGCTCGGCCAAGCTCTACGAAGCCCAGAAGTACCTGAGCTCGACCAGCCATGCCTACGGCGTGATCGCGGTCCTGGTGAGCAAGAAGTTCTGGGACAGGCTGTCCGAGGACGAGCAGAAGATCCTGCAGGCCGCCGCGATCGAGGCCCGCGACCACGAGCGCAAGATCAGCCGCGCCCAGGCCAGGCGTGCCATCGACGAGCTGACCAGCGCCGGCATGCAGTACGACCCGCTGCCCGCGGCTGAGCTGGCCCGCATGCGCAGCGCCACCCAGGGGGTGGTCGACCGCGTGCTGCAGACCTATGACCCGGCACTGGTCAAGCTGCTCCAGTCCGAGCTGGCAAGGATCAAGAAGTTGAAGTAAGGCCCCGGGCTCAGGGCAGCAGGGAGAGCGCGTGCCTGTAGCGCGACTCGACCATCAGCTCGTCCCAGTCCGGCGCTTTCGATGAGGGCAGCAGCGCCAGGCGGCGCTGCTCGCTGACCTCGCTCGGGGCCCAGCGGCCCTTGAGCAGCGCCTCGCTCATGCCGTCGAGGAACTCGTCGATCACGCGGCCCTCGTCGACCAGCGACTGGTTGCACAGCAGCACCAGGTCGCAGCCGGCCTGCAACGCCTCGACCGCGGCGTCGGTGTAGCTGAGCTCGCGGCCCTCGAGCTGGCGCGCGCCCTTCATGCTGAGGTCGTCGCTGAACACCGCGCCCTGGAAGCGCAGGCGGCGGCGCAGCACCTCGTCGAGCCAGAAGCTAGAGAACCCGGCCGGACGCGCATCGACATTCGAATAGATCACATGCGCCGGCATCACCGCGCTCAAGGAGGCGTCGAGCCAGCCGTAGGGTGCGGCATCGTCGGCCATGATGGCCTCCAGCGCGCGCTCGTCCACCGGCATGTCGACATGCGAGTCGGCCGTCGCCCAGCCGTGGCCGGGGAAATGCTTGCCGCAGTTGCCCATGCCGGCCTGGCGCAGGCCGTGCATCAGCGCCTGCGCCAGCAGCGTGACCATGCGCGGGTCGCGCGCGAAGGCGCGATCGCCGATCACGCTGCTGCCGCCGTGGTCGAGGTCGAGCACCGGCGTGAAGCTGAAGTCGACGCCGCAGGCGCGCAGCTCGGACGCCAGCACATAGCCGGCCGCCGTCGCGGCATTGCAGGCCGACAGCGCCGCCGCGCCGGTCTCGGCACCGTCGCCGTCGAGCCAGATCCGGCCGAAGGCGCGCATCGGTGGCAGATGCGTGAAGCCGTCGGTGCGGAAGCGCTGCACGCGTCCGCCCTCGTGGTCGACGCAGATCAGCAGGTCGGAACGGACCTTCCTGATCTTGCGGCAGAGCTTGGACAGCTGCTCTCGGCTTTCCCAGTTGCGGCCGAACAGGATCACGCCGCCGACCAGCGGGTGCGCCAGGCGCTTCTTGTCGATCTTGCTAAGCCGGGTGCCGGCGATGTCGATGATGAGCGGGGAATGCGGGATCATGTCTGTTTCTCCACCACCACGAAGCTGGCGGCGTAGTCGGTTTCATCGGTCACGCTGACATGGGCGACCAGGCCCTGGCCCTCGAACCAGTCCTTCAGGCCGCGATGCAGGACGATCACGGGCTGGCCGCTGGGCAGCTTGGCGATCTCGCAGTCGCGCCAGGTCATCGGCATGCGCAGCCCAAGGCCAATCGCCTTGCTGAACGCTTCCTTGGCCGAAAAGCGCGTCGCGAGGTAGCGCACGCCGCGCTCGGGCCAGCGTTCGCTGCGTGAGCGCCAGGTCGCGAGCTCGGCCTCGCCCAGGATCTTCTCGGCGAAGCGATCGCCGTGCCGCTCGAGGCTAGCTCGAATGCGACGCACGTCGCAGATGTCGGTGCCGATGCCGTAGATCATCGCGCTGCCCAGGATCAGGCCGGCTGGCGCGCAGCGGCGATGCAGTCGAGGTAGGCCTGCACGGTGGCGCGGTAGCCGAGCTCGAGCGCGTCGGCGACCAGCGCATGGCCGATCGAGACCTCGGCCACGCCCGGCACCACGCGCAGGAACTCAGGCAAATTGTCGCGATTGAGGTCGTGGCCGGCGTTGACGCCCAGGCCCGCGTCGAGCGCGGCCTGGGCGGCAGCGCGATAGCGCTCGAGCTGCTCGGACTGAGTGGCGTGGCCCCAGGCAGCGGCGTAGGGCTCGGTGTAGAGCTCGACGCGGTCGGCGCCCAGCGCCTTGACCGCCGCCATTGCTTCCGGCAGCGGATCCATGAACAGGCTCACGCGCACGCCCAGCGCCTGGCATTCCGCAATCAGCGGGCGCAGGCGCTCGCCGTCCTGCGCCAGGTTCCAGCCATGGTCGCTGGTGAACTGGCCTTCGCTGTCGGGCACGAAGGTCGCCTGCTGCGGCCTGACCTGGCGCACGATCTCCATCAGGTTGTGGAAGGGGTTACCCTCGATGTTGAACTCGCGCTGCGGCCAGTCCTGCATCAGCTGCTGCAGGTCGAACACGTCATGGCTGCGGATATGGCGGCCGTCCGGACGCGGGTGGATCGTAATCCCCTGGGCGCCGGCCTCCAGGCATTGCAGGGCGGCGCGCGTCACGCTCGGAATGCCGAGGTGGCGGGTGTTGCGCACCAGCGCGACCTTGTTGACGTTGACGGACAGGGCGGTCGGCAGCCAGGCATGCGGCTGGGCGCTGAGCAGGGAGGCGGTGGTGGTCATGGTGTCGGATGGGGTTCAGGCGTGCAGCGGCCGCAGGCGCCGGACATCCAGCATCAGCTGGCGGGTCTGGAACACGCGCACGCCGCTATGGTAGTGCAGCAGCTGGCGCAGCGGCTGGCGCAGGGCATTGCCGCGCGTGCCCTGGCAGGCCTGCAGCAGCGCGGCAAAGGGATAGGGGTCGGCCAGCGCCTGCTGCACCACGCTCCAGTTCTCGCCCGACAAGGCATGGTGGGCCTGCGGTGGCAGTCCGTCGCCCTCGGGCACCAGCTTGAGTCCAGCCTCGGGCTCGAGCTGGTAATGCTCATCACCCTGCAGCGGCTGCAGGCTGGCGCATTCGACGTCGAGCGCCGGCAGCAGGCCGGCCTCGCGCAGCAGCAGCAACTCGAAGGCGCGCACGACCGCCGCCTGCGGCTCCTGTCCCTCGGCGAGCGCCAGCACGGCGTCGGCGTAATGGTCGAACAGGACCGGATGGGGGTCTTCGCGCGCCAGCAGCTTGAGCAGCAGCTCGTTGAGGTAGTAGCCCGCCAGCAGGGTGTCGCCGCCCGGCATGACATGGCCGCCCTGCCAGTGCGCGCTGCGCAGGGTGCGGACCTCGGCGTCGCCGCCCCAGCCCAGCCGCAGCGGCTGCAGCGGCAGCAGAACGGGGCGGAACTGCGAGGTCGGCCGCTTGACACCCTTGGCCACCAGCGCGACGCGGCCATGGCGACGGCTGAACACCTCCAGGATCAGG
>JBDLTM010000228.1:0-3923 GCA_039805805.1 Pseudomonadota bacterium
GAGGCGCACGAGTTCATCCAGACCCTGAGCGACCCGGCCGGGCGCAGCGGCTACGACGCGCATGTCGGCGAGCGCGGCGTCAAGCTCTCGGGCGGCCAGCGCCAGCGCATCGCGATCGCGCGCGTGATGCTCAAGGACGCGCCCATCCTGCTGCTCGACGAGGCCACCAGCGCGCTCGACTCCGAGGTCGAGGCCGCGATCCAGGCCAGCCTCTACCGGCTGATGGAGGGCAAGACCGTGGTCGCGATCGCGCACAGGTTGTCCACCATCGCGGCGATGGACCGCCTGATCGTGCTCGACCAGGGCTGCATCGTCGAGCAGGGGACGCACGCCGAACTGCTGGAGCAGGGCGGGCTCTACGCGCGTCTCTGGGCAAGGCAGAGCGGGGGGTTCCTGGGGGAAGAAGGCTGAGCCGCTGTCGTCTGGCCAGGCATTCAGGCGTGCAGCGTGCGCAAGGTCAAGCAGGGGTCGGCCGGCAGGAAACGGCCTCGGCTCTTAAAATCGGACCATGATCGCGCAACGCACCCTCAAGACCCTGACCAAGGCCGTCGGCGTCGGCCTGCACAGCGGCCAGCGCGTCGAACTGACGCTGCGCCCGGCGCCGCCCGACACCGGCATCCGCTTCCGCCGCGTCGACCTGGCCGATCCGGTCGAGATCCCGGTCGAGGCCAGTTCGGTCACCGACACCCGGCTGGCCTCGACCATCTCGCGCGGCAAGGCCAAGGTGCACACGATCGAGCACATCATGAGCGCATGCGCCGGCCTGGGAATCGACAACCTGATCATCGACATCACTGCCGAGGAAGTGCCGATCCTGGACGGCTCGGCGTCCTCCTTCGTCTACCTGCTGCAGAGCGCCGGCAGCGTCGCGCAGGACGCGCCGCGCCGCTTCATCCGCGTGCTCAAGCCCGTCGAGGTGCGCGAGGGCGAGGGCAGCCGCCTCAAGTGGGCGCGCCTGGAGCCCTATCACGGCTTCAAGCTCAGCTTCGAGATCGAGTTCGACCACCCGGCGGTCAGCGCAACCGGGCAGGTGGTGGAGTTCGACCTCGGCAGCGGCCAGTATGCGCGCGAGATCGCGCGTGCCCGCACATTCGGCTTCACGCGCGACGTCGAGATGATGCGCTCGCACGGCCTCGCGCTCGGCGGCGGGCTCGACAACGCGATCGTGCTCGACGACTACAAGGTGCTCAACGCCGACGGCCTGCGCTACCAGGACGAGTTCGCCAAGCACAAGATCCTCGACGCGATGGGCGACCTCTACATCGTCGGCAAGCCGCTGCTGGCCGCCTACAGCGCCTACCGCAGCGGCCACGCGATGAACAACCAGCTGCTGCGCGCCTTGCTGGCTCAGCCCGACAGCTACGACATCGTCACCTTCGAGCGCGACAGCCAGGCGCCCAAGGGCTTCGACCGGCTCGGCCAGGCCTGGTGATCGCGGCTCTTCAGTAGATCCGTCCGTCCTTGTAGGCCGCATGCGTGCGCGCCTGCAGCTTGCCGACCTGGGCGATCGCGCCGGTGGTGCGCGCGACCTGCGCGTGCGTGATGCACAGGCCCAGCGCGTCGGCGGCGTCCTTGCCGGGCAGGCCGGGCAGGTCGAGCAGGCGGCGTACCATCTCCTGCACCTGCGGCTTGGCCGCCTTGCCGTGTCCCGTGACGGCCTTCTTGAGCTGCAGCGCGGTGTATTCGGCCACCGGCAGGCCGTTGGCGACCAGCGCGGTCAGGCAGCAGCCGCGCGCCTGGCCCAGGATCAGCGTCGCCTGCGGGTTGACGTTGACGAAGACGATCTCGCACACCGCGACGGTCGGCTGGTAGCGCTGCACGACCTCGCTGATGCCTTCGAAGATCACCTTGAGCCGCTCAGGCAGCAGCGCGCCCTCGGCCGGGCTGGTGCGGATGGTGCCGCTGGCCACGTAGGCCATGCGCGGGCCGTCGACGTCGATGACGCCAAAGCCGGTGGCCTGCAGGCCGGGGTCGATGCCGAGAACTCTCATGCCGCTATTGTCGCGGCAATGTCAGGCGTTGCCGGGCCTGGGTCAGGGCGGGGTGACGGCGCCCATGCGCGCGACGATCGTGCTCGCGCGCCCGGCCAGATAGGCTGAACCGGGCTGCTTCTCGTAGCGGCGCGGCGCCGGCAGCATGACCGCGAGCCGCGCCGCCTCCCAGGCCGTCAGCTGGCTGGCGGGCTTGTTGAAGTAGCGCCGCGCCGCGGCCTCGGCGCCGAACACGCCTTCGCCCCATTCGACGCTGTTGAGGTAGATCTCCAGGATGCGGCGCTTGCTCAGGAAGGCCTCGAGCGCTAGCGTCAGCACCAGCTCCTGGCCCTTGCGCAGCAGGCTGCGCTCTCCCGACAGCAGCAGGTTCTTGGCCAGCTGCTGGGTGATGGTCGAGCCGCCCACCACCTTGGCCGGCTTGACCCGGGCCGGGTCTCGGGCGCGCGCCGCGGCACGCTCGGCCTGCTGCGCGAGCTTCTCGTTCTTCAGCCAGGCGGCTTCGAGTGCGTCCCATTCGACGCCCTCGTGCGCGGTGAAGCCCCCGTCCTCGGACGCGATCACCGCGCGCTTGAGCTGCGGCGAGATCCGCTCGTAGTCCACCCATTGCTGCGACCAGCGCCACTGGCCCGAGCTCGCGAGTCGCCAGGCCTCGGAGCGCTGGAACGCGGTGCTCTGCGGGTCGATCACCGCCATCAGCGCGATGCGGCCGACGAAGAACAGCTGCAGCGCGACGAAGGCCGCCAGCAGCCAGAGCAGCCAGCGCCACAGCAGGGGCCCGAGGCGCGGCGTCATCGGCGCTCCTGCGCGCCCGGCGTGAAGCGGAAGCGCGACGCCACCACGACCTGGTCGGCCCGCTGCAGCAGTGCTGCATCGAAGGAGTCGAAGCGCATGCCGCGCACCAGCGCCTGGGCCCTCAGGTCGAGCGCCTCGTTGCCGCTGCCCTGCAGCAGCTCGGTCGTCAGCACCCGGCCGTCGTGCCTGACCGTGATCAGCAGCGTGAGCTCGCCATAGAGCCGCTGCCCGGCGATCTGCGGGAACTCGGCCGTGCCGCGCTCCTCGATCCGGCGCCGCAGCTCGGCGTAGTAGCGCGCGTAGACTGCCTCGCGCGTGGCCGCGCCGATGTAGCGCTGGCGCGGCCCGCTGCCCTCCAGGTTGACGCGCTGCTCGACCGCAGCCAGCAGGCTGGACAGTTCGCGTTGGCGGTGCTCCAGTTCCTGCGCCGAGTGCGCATCGGCCGCCTCGCGTTCCGACTGGGCTTGAGCCGCATCGTGCAGCCGCAGGCTGGCCAGCAGCGGCTTGCCAGCCTGTTCGGCCTGCCGCTGGCGCGCCGGCTCGGCTCCGTCCTCGACGCCGACCCGGTCCTGCCCGGAGGCCGGCCAGGGCGAGCTGATGCGTCCGCTGGCCTCGGTGCCGCCGCCCGCCAGCCTGGACTGCGCGACCGCGCTGGCCTGGTCGGGTTCGGCCTCGGCGTCGTCCTGCACGTTGACCAGCACCACCGCCAGCGGCTGCCCGCCCAGCACCCGGGCCGGCATGAAGTCGGGCGCCACATGCAGCGTCAGCAGGCCCAGGTGCGCCAGCGCCGAGACCGCCAGCGCGGTCTGCAGCGGGGTCAGCTGGCGCCAGTGCTTCATGCCTTACTGCGCGGCAGCCGGCGCAGCGGGGTCGGAGGCCGGGGCCTCCTCGCCCAGATCCATCTGGATCGCGATTGGCGCGGCGAGTTCGGCGTCCTCCTCGGCTTCGGCCTCCAGCGCCTCCTCGGACAGGGCGGGCGCTTCCAGGCGCTCGATCACCGTGCCGCCGACCTCGAGCGAGATGTCGTCGATCGCGCCCAGGCGCACGCGCACCTGGCTGCCGCGCGGCAGGCCATCGGCGCCCAGCACGCCCAGCACCAGCGGCAGCTCGTCGGCGCGCACCAGGCCGTCCTTGATCACG
>JBDLTM010000229.1:0-3898 GCA_039805805.1 Pseudomonadota bacterium
CTTCGAGCAGCCGCACAACCGCGAGGTGGTGCAGCAGCTGCGCGAAGCCGGCCTGAAGTGGCCCGAGGGGGAACCGTCCGCTGCGGCGCAGCTGCCGCTGGCAGGCAAGACCTTCGTGCTGACCGGCACGCTGCCGAGCCTGAGCCGCGACCAGGCCAAGGCCATGCTCGAGGCGGCCGGCGCCAAGGTGGCGGGCTCGGTCAGCAGGAAGACGCATTGCGTCGTCGCGGGCTCGGAAGCCGGCAGCAAGCTGGACAAGGCCAGGGAGCTCGGCGTGCGCGTGATCGACGAGGCTGGCCTGCTGCAACTGCTGGCGCAGCCGCCAGCGCAGTCGTAAACTGAGCGGCGTGGCTGCGTCTTGACTAGGGCAGCAGGAGACCGAGATGGCTGTTCGCGAAATTCTCAGGATGGGCGACCCGAGGCTGCTGCGCCAGGCCTTGCCGGTGACGCGCTTCGACACGCCCGAGCTGCACCAGCTGCTGCAGGACATGCAGGACACGATGGCGGCAGCCAACGGCGCCGGCCTGGCCGCGCCACAGATCGGCGAGAACCTGCGCATCGTGATCTTCGGCAGCGGCCAGCACAATCCGCGCTACCCGAAGCAGCAGCCGGTGCCGCGCACGGTGCTGATCAATCCCGAGATCGCCCCGCTCGGCAGCGAGGAGGAGACCGACTGGGAGGGCTGCCTGTCGGTGCCGGGCCTGCGCGGCAGGGTACCGCGGTTCCTGAAGATCCGCTACCGGGGCTTCGACCCCTGGGGCGAGACGATCGAGCGCGAGGTCGAGGGTTTCCATGCCCGCGTCGTGCAGCACGAGTGCGACCATCTCGATGGCCGCCTCTACACGACCCGCATGCGCGACCTGAGCCTGTTCGGCTATACCGACGTGCTGTTCCCGTCCCTCGACACATTGCCCGACGACTGAGGAGCTTTTCAGTCCCTGAGCGCGTCGAGCAGTTCGGTCTCGATCTCGATCTGCGAGCGGTTGTGCTGAAGCGCCGGGCCGCTGACCAGGAAAGTGTCCTCGACGCGCTCGCCCAGGGTGCTGATCTTGGCCAGCTGCAGGTTGATCTCGTGCCGGGCCAGCACGCGCGCGATGCTGTACAGCAGGCCGACCCGGTCGCTGGCCGAGATCGTCAGCACCCAGTGCTGCCCCTTCTCGTCAGGGTGCAGGGTGACGCGCGGCACCACCGGAAAACTCCTGACCCGGCGTGACTGCCGGCCACGGCCCGGGGGTGGCAGCGGGCCCCGGGCCTCGAGCGTGCGCGTCAGCTCGGCCTCGACCATTGCGATGAGTTCGCGGTAATGCTCGGACAGGTCAGGCGAGACCAGCTGGAAGGTGTCGAGCGCATGTCCGTCTCTCGTGGTGTGGACCTTGGCATCCAGGATGCTGAAGCCGGCCCCATCGAAGTAGCCGCAGATGCGAGCGAACAGGTCGGGCTGGTCGGCCGTGTAGACCAGCACCTGCATGCCCTCGCCCTCGGGCGAAAGGCGCGCGCGTACGAGCGTGGGGTGGGCCGCGCCGGGCTCCAGCCTGGACAGCGGGCGCGACAGCATGCGCGTGTGCCAGGCGATCTCGTCGCCGCGGTGGCGCATGAAGTAGCTGACCTCGAGCTGTTCCCACAGGGCCTTGTGCGCCATGTAGGGCTGGGCCTGCAAGGCCAGCAGGGTCAGGGCCTCGCGCTTGCGTGCCTCGACCATGGCGCCCTGGTCGGGAGCGCGGCCGCCCAGAGCGCGCAGCGTGGCACGGTACAGGTCCTCCAGCAGCCGGCCTTTCCAGGCATTCCAGACCTTGGGGCTGGTGCCGCGGATGTCGGCCACGGTCAGCAGGTAGAGCGCCGTCAGGCGCCTCTCGTTGCCGACGCGACGGGCGAAGGCATCGATCACGTCCGGATCGCTGAGGTCCTGCTTCTGCGCCACCTGGCTCATCGTCAGGTGCTCGCCGACCAGGAATGCGATCAGCTCCGCATCGTCTCCCGCGACGGCATGGTCGCGGCAGAAGCGTCGAGCCTCGACCGCGCCGAGCTCGGAATGGTCTCCGCCGCGGCCCTTGGCTATGTCATGGAAAAGCGCTGCCGCATACAGCAGCCAGGGCTTGTCCCATCCAGCGGCCAGCTGCGAGCAGAAGGGGTATTCATGCGAATGCTCGGGCATGAAGAAGCGGCGCACATTGCGCAGCACCATCAGGATATGCTGGTCGACCGTGTAGACATGGAACAGGTCGTGCTGCATCTGCCCGACGATGGCGCGGAACACCCACAGGTAGCGTCCGAGCACCGAGGTCTGGTTCATCAGCCGCAGCGCATGCATCACGCCTTCGGGCTGCTGCAGGATCTGCAGGAATGTGGCCCGGTTGCGTGGATCGCGCCGGAACGCCGCGTTCATGACGGGGCGCGCGTTGTAGAGCGCGCGCAGCGTGCGCGCCGACAGGCCCTGGATTCCCGGCTCCTGCTGGAACAGCAGGAAGGTCTCGAGTATGGCCTCGGGCTGCTCGCGGTAGAGCTCGTCCCGACAGACCTCCAGCATGCCGTCGCGCTCGAGGAAGCGTTCATTCAGGCGGCGACCGGCCGCAACGGGCGTGCCGCCGCGTTGCTGGATGCGCTCCTGTATGTTGAGCAGCAGGATCTGGTTGAGCTGGCTGACCGCCTTGGCGGCCCAGTAGTAGCGCCGCATCAGCTGTTCGCTGGCGCGGCGGGCACCCTTGCTGCTGCCCGAGCCGGCTGCCGGCAAGGTCGGGCTGTAGCCGAAGGACTCGGCCAGCGCGGCCTGCAGGTCGAACACCAGCCTGTCCTCGCGCCGGCGCGCCAGCAGGTGGAGGCGGGCCCGGATCAGGCTCAGCAGCGATTCGTTGGCCCTGATCTGGCGTACCTCCAGCTCTGTGGCCAGGCCGTTGCGACCGAGCTCGCCCCAGCTGTCGCCGAGTCCTGCAGCCCTGGCCGTCCAGAGCAGCACCTGCAGGTCGCGCAGTCCGCCGGGCGACTCCTTGCAGTTGGGTTCGAGCGCGTAGGGCGTGTTCTCGTGCTTCTGGTGGCGCTGCTGCAGCTCCAGCAGCTTGGCGGTGTAGAAGGCTTGCGGGTCGATTGCCTGCATCAGCTCTGCTGCGAGCCGCTTCCAGCCACTGCGCGACCCGGCCAGCAGTCGGTTCTCCAGCAGCGAGGTCTGGATCGTGATGTCCTGGGCTGCCTCGGCCAGGCATTCTGACCGGGTCCGGACGCTGGAGCCGATCTCCAGCCCGACGTCCCAGCAGGCGCCGATGAAGCCTTCGATCCTGTCGCGCAGGTCCTGGTCCGAGTCCAGGCTGGCATCATCGTGCAGCAGCAGCAGGACGTCGATGTCGGAGTAGGGAAACAGCTCGCCCCGGCCGTAGCCGCCGACGGCGACCAGCGCCATGCCGGGCGGGAAGCCCGCCGCCTGCCAGAGCTGGCGCAGCAGCTCGTCGGTTCCGCGGCTCAGGCGTCGCAGCAGGCCATGGATGGCGCGCGAATGAGGCCCGAGCGCTGCGATCTCGGACAGCACGGCATCCTTGCCCTGCCGGTATTGATGCTTCAGTGCGGGAAGGTCGAGGCGTTCGGCGAGCATGGGGTGGCGACTGGTGAGGGTTCAGGCGCCGATGCCGTTCCTGACGAAGGGCGGCACTGCCGGCATCCCGGCGGAGACCGTCAGCACTTCGTAGGCGGTCTCGGTCACGACGATGGTGTGCTCCCACTGGGCGGACAGCGAGCGGTCCTTGGTCACGATGGTCCAGCCGTCGTTCATTTCCTTGAGCTCGCGCCGCCCCTGGTTGATCATCGGCTCGATGGTGAAGATCATGCCGGCCTTGAGCTCGAGCCCGGTGCCGGGCTTGCCGTAGTGCAGCACCTGCGGGTCCTCGTGGAACTTCTCGCCTATCCCATGGCCGCA
>JBDLTM010000230.1:0-3880 GCA_039805805.1 Pseudomonadota bacterium
CCATGCGCGGACTCGGCTACCGGCTGAACCTGCCGGGCGCAAGCGGCTGAACCATGAGAAGGTGGACGCGTTCGCTGCGCTGGCGCTTCCTGGGACTGACGCTGTTGACGCTGGCGGCAGCGCTGGCGGGGGCCGGCTGGTCGCTGGCGCAGCTGTTCCGCGAGCATGCCAGCGCGCAGTTCGACGCCCAGCTGCGGGTCCAGCTCGACCAGCTGACCGCCGCCTTCGAGCCGGATGGCGGTAGAGCCGCACGGCTCAAGTCGCCGCTGAGCGATCCGCGCTGGCAGACGCCTTACTCGGGCCTGTACTGGCAGATCGAGGCACTCGATCCGCAGCCTGCTTCGGCCGCTACGGTGCTGCGCTCGCGCTCTCTGTGGGACTTCGAGCTCCAGCTGCCGCGCGACCCGTTGCCGCCCCAGGATCTGCACCGCCACCGCCTGGTCGGTCCGGCCGGCCAGCCTCTGCGCGCGCTGGAGCGCCGGGTCCAGTTCACCGAACTGGGCCAGTCCTGGCGGCTGGTGGTGGCGGCCGACGAGACGACGCTCGATTCCGCCGTGGCAGCCTTCTCCGGCCAGCTCGTGCTGTTCCTGTCCATCCTGGCTGCAGTGCTGCTGCTTGCGGCCTGGCTGCAGGTCTCGCTCGGCCTGCGTCCCCTGCGCGCGCTGCAGGCCAGCCTCCAGGCCGTGCGCCAGGGCCAGGCACAGCGGCTGCAGGGCGGCTATCCCGTCGAGGTCGAGCCGCTGGCGCAGGACTTCAACCGGGTGCTCGACCAGAGCGATCAGGTGGTGGCGCGCGCGCGCTCGCTCGCCGGCAACCTGGCGCACGCGATCAAGACCCCGCTGGCGGTGATGACCAACCTGGCCGATGACGCCTCGATCGACCGCGCCACGCTGGCGCGCCAGCTGCGCGAGCAGGTGGCCCAGGTGCGCCAGCAGGTCGACTGGCACCTGCACCGGTCCCGTTCCAGCCGTGCCGGCCTGCCGGGACTGCAGGCCGCCGTGCAGCCGGTGCTCGAGGGGCTGGTGCGCGTGATGCGCAAGGTCCATGCGCACCGCGAGGACCGCCCCGCACTCAGCGTTGAGCTCGAGCCGGTGCCGGCCGGGCTGTGCTTTGCCGGCGAGGAGCAGGACCTTCAGGAGATGGTCGGCAACCTGCTCGACAATGGCTGCAAGTGGGCGCGCAGCCGGGTCCGGGTCCGGGCCAGGGTGGAGCAGGGCGTGCTGACCATCGTCATAGACGACGACGGGCCGGGCTTGAGCGCCGAGCAGCGCCAGGCCGTGTTCGAACGCGGCGTGCGCGCCGACGAGCGCATGCCGGGCTCCGGACTGGGCCTGGCGATCGTGCGCGAGAGCGCCGCGCTCTACCAGGGATCGGTCACGCTCGAGCCATCCGATCTCGGCGGGTTGCGGGCCGAGCTCCGGCTGGCGGCGGTCACCGATTCATGAGCCCTGCGCCGAACTCAGGCTCGCCCAGCCGGCCACCGCTTCAACGATTGGATGGCAGGGGCAGCCCCGATGCCGATCCTGATCGCACTCCCGGGGCGGGATTAGCAGTTCGTGATGGCGACAGACCGGGTGTTGAGATAGGCTTCCAGGGCTTCCGGGCCGCCTTCCGTGCCATAGCCGGAGTCCTTGATGCCACCGAAGGGCAACTCAGCGGATGGCAGGGCCGGCTGGTTGATCCACAGCATGCCGACTTCGACACGCTGGCTCAGCAGGTGGGCATTCTTCAGCGAGCGGGTGAAGGCGTAGCCGGCCAGGCCATAGGGCAAGCGATTGGCCTCGGCAATCGCATCCTCGAGCTTCTCGAAGCCGCGCACAGCCGCCACGGGACCGAAGGGTTCATCGTTGAAGATCCTGGCATCGAGCGGCACGTCGGTCAGCACGGTCGGCGCGAAGAAGTTGCCGGCCTCGCCGACGCGCACGCCACCGGCCGCGACGGTCGCGCCACGCTGGACGGCGTCCTGCATGAACTCGGCCATGGCCGTCAGGCGACGCGGGTTGGCCAGCGGTCCCATCTGCGTGCCATCGGCCAGGCCATCGCCGACCCTGAGGCCCTGCGCATGGCTGGCCAGCGCCGCGGAGAATTCCCCCAGTATGCTTTCATGAACGAGAAAGCGCGTCGGCGAGATGCAGACCTGGCCGGCGTTGCGGAACTTGGACGCCCCGGAAACCTTCACGGCAAGCTCCAGGTCGGCATCTTCGGCGACGATCACCGGCGCGTGCCCGCCCAGCTCCATCGTCACGCGCTTCATGTGCTGGCCAGCCAGGGCCGCCAACTGCTTGCCCACTGCAGTGGAACCGGTGAAGGTGACCTTGCGAATCACCGGGTGCGGGATCAGATAGGCAGAGATTTCAGCCGGATTGCCGTAGACCAGGCCGACGACACCGGCGGGGATGCCCGCGTCGACGAAGGCCTTGATCAAGGCGGCGGGGGCTGCCGGCGTTTCCTCGGCGGCCTTGACGAGAATCGAGCAGCCGGTGGCAAGCGCAGCCGCTGCCTTGCGCACGACCTGATTGATCGGGAAGTTCCAGGGCGTGAAGGCGGCGACTGGGCCGACCGGGTCCTTCAGCACCATCTGGCGCATGGCCAGATGGCGTGACGGCACGATCCGGCCATAGACACGCATACCCTCGTCCGCGAACCATTCGATGATGTCGGCGGCAGCGAGCGTTTCCACCTTCGCCTCGGCAAGAGGCTTGCCTTGCTCCTGGGTCAGCAAGGCTGCAATGCCTTCGGCGCGTTCCCGCATCAGCCCTGCCGCCCGGCGCATGATCCTGCCGCGCTCGATCGCAGGCATGTCGCGCCATTTCTCGAAACCCTGTTGCGCCGCAGCCAGAGCACGGTCCAGGTCGGCGATGCCGGCGTGGGCGACACGGCCGATTTCAAGACCGGTCGCCGGATTCATGACGGGCAGCGTTCGCCCGTCGGCGGCATCCTGCCATTTGCCGTCGATCAAGAGTTGGGTGTTGGGGTAGCTCATCGAATCCGCTCCAGGTTCAGAAAAGTGTCAGGACGACATTCTAGGCATCACGCCACGCCGATCTGGCGTGAGGACGGCATTGTCATGGCATGGGCAAGGGTGCAATCCGGGCAGCGGAACAGCTCGGGACATCGGGCCTGCGTGACGCGCGGTTCGGCGACAAGGCCGGACTGCACCGTTGGGCGTAGAATGCCAGCCCCTCGAACCCCAGATGGGACGGACATGCCAGTTCCCCGGCCTCTGAACAGGAAAAGCAATGAATGAGTGGCTTCTGATCTATCTCACCCTTGGCGGTTTTGCGGGGTTCATGGCCGGCTTGCTGGGCGTAGGCGGCGGAGGCATCCTGGTGCCGATATTCACGATGATGTTTGCTGCGCAGGGCTTCAGCGACGCCCACCTCATGCACATGGCCTTGGGGACCGCGATGGCCACCATCGTCTTCACATCGGTCTCCTCTTTTCGTGCTCACCACAAGCGGGGGGCGGTGCTCTGGCCGGTCGTCAAGGTGATCGCTCCGGGGATCATATTGGGCACACTGGCTGGCGCGCAGATCGCCACCAGGATACCCACCCGTGGTTTGGCGATCTTCTTCGCGGTATTCATGAGCTACACGGCCATCCAGATGCTGCTCGATATCAAGCCCAGACCTTCTCGCAACCTGCCAGGCAGGGCGGGGATGTTCGGTGTGGGAGTTGTCATTGGCGGAATTTCATCGATTGTCGCTATCGGTGGCGGAGGCCTCTCCGTGCCATTCATGACCTGGTGTAACGTCAAGATGCAGAATGCCATCGGGACGTCCTCGGCGATTGGATTTCCGCTTGCCGCAGCTGGCACGATCGGCTACATGATCAATGGTTACCCCGCGATGCAGGGCAATGTCCTGCCGCCAGGCAGCCT
>JBDLTM010000231.1:0-3850 GCA_039805805.1 Pseudomonadota bacterium
CAAGGCCGGTGCGGCTGCCAGCGATTCAGCCGTCGGCAGTGCCAGCCCGAGCAGGCCTCTCAGCCAGGGCCAGCCCAGCACGGCGAGCAGCAGCAGCAGGATCGCCGCGACGAGGCGCGGCAGCCAGGGGTTGCTGCCGACGCCCTGGCCCAGGCTCCCAGTGCGATTCGCGAGCACCAGAAGCAAGACAGCCGCGACCAGGACGCAGAAGACCACGGTACGGGTCTGCCGAGCCTCCCAACCCTGCGCGATCGCCCAGGCCTGGAACCCCAGCAGCAGGCCCGCGATTCCGGCCCCCTGCAGCATCGCAGGCAGCAAGCGAGACAGCGCGAAGGGCGAGTCCGCAGGCGACCTCGGCGGCCGGTCCATCAGGTCCGGGGCTTCGGGCTCGGCCTCGAACAGCACCGAGCAGGCCGGATCGATCAGCAGCTGGAGCAGCACGATGTGCAGCGGCAACAGCATGGGCGGCCAGAGCAGCAGGCTGGGCAGCAGCGTCAGGGCGATCACGGGCAGATGGACAGCGAACACGAAACGGGTCGCCTTGCCGATGTTGTCATAGACGCGGCGGCCCTGACGCAGAGCCTCGACGATGCGCGCGAAGCTGTCGTCGAGCAGCACCAACGCGGCGGCCTCGCGCGCCACGTCGGTGCCACGCTCGCCCATGGCGATGCCGACATCGGCTGCCTTCAAGGCCGGGGCATCGTTGACCCCGTCGCCCGTCATCGCGACGGTCTCGCCGCTGGCTCGCAACTGGGTGACCAGGCGCAGCTTGTGCTCGGGCCGCAGCCGGGCGCAGAGGTCGACCTCCTGCAGGCGCAAGGCCAGCGCCGCATCGTCGAGCCGGTCCATTTCATCGCCGCCGAGCACCTCGGCCCGATCGGAAAGTCCGATCTGGCGCGCGATCGCCTGCGCGGTGACCGGATGATCCCCCGTCATCATGATGACCCTGACGCCGGCGCGGCGGCACTGCGCTATGGCCTCCTTGACCCCAGGGCGCGGCGGGTCGGCCAGCGCCACCAGGCCGAGGAACTCGAAGTCGAAGTCGTGCTGGCAGAGCGGCCACTCCATTCGGCTGCAAGCCAGCGTGGCCTGCTCGCGCCAGCGCCCGCAGGCCACGCCGAGCACGCGCAAGCCGCGCTGCGCCATCAGATCGACCTGCTGGCGGATGGCGCAGCGCCTGTCCTCCGGGAGATGGCAGAGATCGGCAATCGCTTCCGGTGCGCCCTTGGTGGCCAGCAGATGCTCGCTGGCGTCGACGGTGGAGAACACCCGCGTCATCGCCAGGATCTCGGGCGAGAGCGGATACTCGAACTCGGGCTGGCGGCCTTCGTGCACATGCTCGGTGCCGGCCAGCCAGTGGCGCCCGAAGGACTGGATCGCTTTTTCCATCGGATCATAGGGATCGGAAGGAGTGGCCAGCACGCAGAACTCGAGCAGCCGGTGGAACGCCTCGGGCAGTCTGAGCTCGCCTTCGGGCCGGAAGGCCTGGCCATCGATGGCAAGCTCGACCACCGTCATCCGGTTGAGGGTCAGCGTGCCGGTCTTGTCGACTGCCAGCACGGTGATGGCGCCCAGCGCCTCGACCGCGGCGATGCGCCGGGTCAGCACCTGGCGCTGCGCGATGCGCCAGGCTCCCAGCGCCAGCAGCACGGTCAGGATGACCGGAATCTCCTCGGGCAGGATGGCCATCGCCAGCGCGATGCCCGACAGCAGGCTCTCGATCAGCGACCTGTCGTTCCACCACCTGGCCAACAGCACCTGCACGATGGCCAGCAGCAGCGCCATCAGGCCCAGAATCCGCACCAGCCTGCGCGATCGCTGCTGGAGGCCGGAGCTGGACTGCTGTATGCCGGCCAGGTCTGCGCCGATGCGGCCGACGGCCGTCTGGGCACCCACGGCGATGACGACCGCGATGCCGACACCCCGCGTGACCACCGTGCTGGCATAGAGCTGATCGCTGCCGCTGGCTTGAGCAGCTTGCTCCGGTGGCTGGACCGCCGCTTCCTTGCGGGTCCTGGCCGGCTGCTTGGCGACTGGCGATGTCTCGCCGCTGAACAGGGACTCGTCGACCTCGAGTTCGCCCTCGACCAGCCGGGCATCGGCCGCGATGCGGTCGCCCTCATGCAGGATCAGCCAGTCGCCGCGCACCACCTCCCGCCCTGCGATGCGGATTTCGCGCCCATCGCGCAGGGCCAGCGCCCGCGGCGCCGAGAGTTCGCGCAGCGCCTCCAGCGTCCGCTGCGTCCGGTACTCCTGCGCCAGCGTGATGCCGATCACGACGAGGACGAAGCCGAGCAGGAATGAGGCCTCGCCCAGGTCTCCGAGCGCCAGATAGAGCCCGCCAGCGGCCAGCAGCAGCAGGAACATCGGCTCGCGCACGACTTCGAGCGCGATCCCCCAACCCGACCTGGGGCTGGAGGCTGGCAGCAGGTTGGGGCCATCCTGCGTCAGCCTCCGGCCTGCCTCGGCCGAGCTCAAGCCACCCTTGCCGGGAACGCTGCCATCCGGTTCCAGACTCACCTCAGCCGAATTGGCCGCTGTCGACCCACTCGGAAGAGATCAGGCTCCACCAGTCGACCGCAAGTCCGCGCAGCACATACTCGTAGGGCAGCCAGCCATAGCCACCCTGCCCCCAGCCACCACCCCAGGAATTGCGGATCAGCAGGGCTCCGGTCGTGGCGGTCGATCCGGGGTTGCTGTTGCGGATGATGCGTGCATCGTCGTAGCCAGCCACCACCACCGCATGCCCTCCGACGACGCGGTCAGCGCTAGTCGGAAAGGGAATGGCGCCCTGGTTGGCCGCGCTGGCCTGGTTGTAGGAACTGTAGACCGTGAAGCCGAAGAAGGCTGGCAATCCGGCAGCCAGGTTGGTCTTGATCTGGGTCAGCAGGGTCGACCTGGCCGTCCCGGGCGGGTCGAGCCGGTAGTACTTGAGTGCCTGGTAGTTGCTGCCATAGGCATAGAGGAAGGGGCTCGGCTCCACATCGAACCTGGCGATGTCGTAGGGCCAGTAGCTCTCGGGTGGAACGCCGAACAGGACCAGGGCCTGCATGGTGCTGCGCAGGTAGGCGCCGGTGTCGCCCTGCCACTTGAGCAGGTTGCGCGTGGTCTTGTAGAGGAACAGGCGCGAGGCATCGATATGCTTGCCATAGGCGCGCCGCTCGTAGTACTCGAGCAGGCCGACGCCGGCATGAGCCGTGCAGGACCCGAGCGAGCCCTGGTCCTCGACGGCCGAGAACCAGGAACGCAGGTCGATCGTTCCGGGCAAGGTCGGCGGTGCGCTGCCAGAGCCCGCTGCCTTGAGCTTGGCCAGCATGGACTTGACCTCGGGCTGGTCAACCTGGTAGTCCTTGAAGCTGGGCAGGTCTGGCACCCAGCCCAAGCTCATTTCCCTGATATCGCTCATTTTCGTTCTCCCTGAATGGATCTTGGATCGTTGGAGGGCGGTTCAGCAGCGGGCCCCTTTCCTGCCTCGAAAACCGCCATGTGGTTGAAGAAATCCCCTCGCAGCTGCTCGAAGACATTCGGTCCCTCGCCCAGCGGCTGCTTGGAACTGACCAAGCCGTCCCGTCCCTGGGCCAGGAAGGCGTGGAACTCGTCGAGGACCAGCGACAGTTGCCTGGTGTCATAGCCGCGGCGCTCCAGCAAACGCAACACCGCCTGTCGCTGCGACATCGAGACCCGGTTGAACCAGTACCACTCCGTGTAGTGCTGCAGCGCCTGATCCAGGACATAGCGCGCGTGCTGATATTCGTGATCGAGCACGGCCAGGCTGTCCTCCTCTTCGACGCGGCAGGACTCGCATGTCGCAAGCTCGGAGGGGATCGGAAACGTGATCACCATGGTGGCT
>JBDLTM010000232.1:0-3829 GCA_039805805.1 Pseudomonadota bacterium
TTCACATAGTCCTGGATCTCGTTGGTGATGTGCGGGATCACCTGCACCGTCTTGCCCAGGTAGTCGCCGCGGCGCTCCTTCTCCAGCACCGACTTGTAGATCTGGCCGGTGGTGAAGTTGTTGCTCTTCTTCATCCGCGTGTTGATGAAGCGCTCGTAGTGGCCCAGGTCGAGGTCGGTCTCGGCGCCGTCGTCGGTCACGAAGACCTCGCCGTGCTGCATCGGGCTCATGGTGCCCGGGTCGACGTTGAGGTAGGGATCGAGCTTGATCAGGGTGACTTTGAGGCCGCGCGATTCGAGCAGCGCAGCCAGCGAGGCGGCGGCGATGCCCTTGCCCAGTGAGGACACCACGCCGCCGGTAACGAACACAAATTTGGTCATGTCGCAGACGAGCCGTGCAGGCTCGCAGGAGTGTGAAAGGGTGATTATAAAAGCCGGTGCCCGGTTTGGGATCGGGTCGGAACGATGCGGCGCCTGGTGTACATTGATCGCCATGACAGATCTGGCAGGAAAACACATCGTTCTGGGCCTCTCGGGAGGCATCGCGTGCTACAAGTCGGCCGAGCTGTGCCGGCTGCTGGTCAAGGCCGGCGCCAGCGTGCAAGTGGTCATGACCGAGGCCGCCGCGCAGTTCATCACACCGGTGACCATGCAGGCCTTGAGCAACCGTCCCGTGGCGATCAGCCAGTGGGATGCGCGCGAGCCCAACAACATGGCGCATATCAACCTGGGCCGCGAGGCCGATGCCATCCTGGTCGCGCCGGCCAGCGCCGACCTGATGGCGCAACTCGCGCAGGGCCGCGCTGCCGACCTGCTGACGCTGATGTGCCTGGCACGCCCGGTCGAGCGCGTGCCGCTGCTGCTGGCCCCTGCCATGAACCGCGAGATGTGGGCCCATCCGGCCACGCAGCGCAACATGGCGCAATGCCGGGCCGACGGCGCGACCGTGCTGCCGGTCGGGCAGGGCGAGCAGGCCTGCGGCGAGACTGGCGACGGCCGCATGCTCGAGCCCGAGCAACTGATCGAGGAACTGGTCGCGCATTTCCAGCCCAAGTGCCTGGCCGGCCACAAGCTGCTGGTCACGGCCGGTCCGACCTTCGAGGCGATCGACCCGGTGCGCGGCATCACCAACCATTCCTCCGGCAAGATGGGCTTCGCGATCGCGCGCGCCGCGCGCGAGGCCGGCGCCGACGTCACGCTGGTCGCGGGTCCGGTGCACCTGGCCACGCCGCTGGGCGTCAAGCGCATCGACGTGCAGTCTGCCAGGCAGATGCAGGCGGCGGTGCAGGCTGAGGTCGACCGGTCCAGCCTCTTCATTGCGGCGGCGGCGGTGGCCGACTGGCGCCCGGCGGCCGAGGCCGAGCACAAGATCAAGAAGGACGGATCCGGCCTGCCGCCCGCGCTGCACTTCGTCGAGAACCCCGACATCCTGGCCGGCGTCGCCGCCAGCGAGCGCGCCCGCAGCGGAGCGCTCTACTGCGTCGGCTTCGCCGCCGAAAGCCAGGACCTGCTGGCCAATGCTCAGGCCAAGCGCGCGCGCAAGGGCGTGCCGCTGCTGGTCGGCAACATCGGTCCGGCCACCTTCGGCCGTGACGACAACGCCTTGCTGCTGGTCGACGAACAGGGCGCGCAGGAACTTCCGCACGGCAGCAAGACCGACCTGGCGCGCCAGCTGGTGGCCGAGATCGCGCGCCGGCTGGCGGCCTGGGGCTGAACGGTAGTTGGGTCCAGGCCGGCCCGGCCGGGCTGTCGTGCTGTCCGGCGCTTGGCTTGCCTGCTGCGCAAGATCCTATCCCCGGGGTTCGAGCTGCCACCAGGGCAGCTGCCGGTGCAGCGACAGCACCTGGCCGCTGGAATCCGGCTGGTAGCCAGGCAAGCCGCTGACCTGCTGCTGCCAGTCCGCCTCGGCCAGCAGCTCGCGCAGCCGGCGCAGGCCTGGCTGCTCGAGCGCGCTCTTGAGGCAGGCCAGGTAGTAGCGCTCCCGGGCCAGTGGCACGAAGTCGAGGCCCTGCGCGCGCGCCGTCGCCTCGGTGCCGAGGCCGCAGTCGGCGCTGCCGGAGGCGATCGCCTGCGCCACCGCTGCGTGAGAGGGCTCGCAGCGTTCATGGCCGTTGATCTGGCCCGGCGCCAGGCCGGCTTGCTGCAGCAGCTCGTCGAGCAGCACGCGCGTGCCCGATCCCACGGACCGGTTGACGAAGCGCGCCTTCCAGCGCGCCACCCGCGCCAGGCTGTCGAGCCGCAGCGGATTGCCGCGCGCCACCATCAGCCCCTGGGTGCGGCGGGCAAAGCCGATCAGCTTGTGCAGCCCCGGCTGCAGCAGCGGCTGGTAGGTCTGCGCGCTCAGGCTGTCGGCGCCGGCGTCCTCGCGCACATGGAAGCCCGCCAGCACGCAGTCGCCCGCGTTGAGCGCGCGGATCGCGTCCACGCTGCCGCAGAAGCTCACGTCCAGGTGCAGCGCCGCACGGCTGGCCGCGTGATCCTGCAGCAGCGGCAGCGCGTCGTCGTGGCTGGCGTGCAGCGCCAGCACCAGCGCCTGCGGGTCGAAGGCCAGAGCCAGCGTGCGCTCGAGTTCGGCGCGCAGCGCCTCGATCCGGGGCCCGAGACGCGCCTGCGCCAGCCGCTCGGTCCACAGCAGGCGCTCGGCGAAGGGGGTGAGCCGCGCCGCCTGGCCGCGTTCCCAGACGATCAGCGCCTCGCCGAGCTGCTGCTCCCAGTCGCGCAGCTGGCCCCAGACATGGCGGTAGGACAGGCCGAGCTGGCGAGCCGCGCCCGAGATCGAGCCGCAGGAGCGCACCGCCAGCAGCCACTCCATCAGGGGGTTGCGGATCAGTGCGGCGCGTTCGCGCTCGGGGCAAAGCCGGTAGCTGAGTTCAATCTTGCGCATCTCGCTGCACAGTGTGCACCAGGCCGGGGCGGTCCATCGCGTCCTATGCAGTCACTTGCATAACTTGAGCGCCAGCCAGCGGCCGGCAGCGGTCGGCGCTACGATGAATCCAAACACCTGCCGGAGGAGCAGAGGAGACTCATGACTGCCTTCACCGACGCCACGCTCAGCGCTCTGCAGCTGCTGGCCGATCGCGACCCCGCGCTCTGGGCCATCGTCGGCCGCTCGCTGGCGGTCAGTGCCACGGCCTGCGCCCTGGCCAGCCTGGCCGGCCTGCTGCTCGGCGCCTGGCTCGGAGTCGCCCGCTTCCGTGGCCGCGACATCTTGCTGGCGCTGCTCAACACCTGGCTGGCCGCGCCCTCGGTCGTGGTCGGGCTGGTGGTCTACCTGCTGCTGTCGCGCTCCGGGCCGCTCGGCTTCCTGGGCTGGCTGTTCAGCTTCCAGGCCATGGTGCTGGCACAGGCGCTGCTGGTGCTGCCGGTGGTCACGGCGCTCACGCGCCGCGCGGTCGATGACGCCCAGCAGCGCCATGGCGAGCAGCTCGCCTCGCTCGGCGCCGGCACCCTGCTGCGCGGCCTGCTGCTGGCTTGGGACGAACGCCATGCGCTGCTGACCGTGCTGGTGACGGCCTTCTCGCGCGCAATTTCCGAGGTCGGCGCCGTGATGGTGGTCGGCGGCAACATCGACGGCTTCACCCGCGTGATGACGACCGCGATCGCGCTCGAGACCAGCAAGGGCGACCTGCCGCTGGCGCTCGGCCTGGGCCTGGTGCTGCTGGCAGTCGTGCTGCTGCTCAATGCCGCGCTCGCCGGCCTGCAGCGCTGGCACCGGCGCGATGCCGGCTTGCCACTGGCAGCCGATGCCGATGCATCCTGGCCGGCACCAGTGGGCGGGGTCGGCAAGTCGGGCGAGGGCGTCCTGAGCCCGAACACTGGCATCCGCCCAT
>JBDLTM010000233.1:0-3824 GCA_039805805.1 Pseudomonadota bacterium
TGAAGCGCGCCTGGTAGATGGCCATCATCGGGCCGAGGCCCATCGAGACGGTCGGAAACTGCCAGAAGCCGGGCATCAGCTTGGGGTGGGGGTAGCTCGAAAGGCCCTTGCCCTCGACCTCCTGGCGGAAGTGCAGCAGCTGCTCCTCGGTCAGGCGGCCTTCGAGATAGGCGCGCGCGTAGACGCCGGGCGAGACATGGCCCTGGAAGTAGATGCAGTCGCCACCCTTGTTCGCGGTCTCGGCCTTCCAGAAATGGTTGAAGCCGGTGCCGAACATGCTGGCCAGCGAGGCGAAAGAGCCGATGTGGCCGCCCAGGTCGCCGCCGTCTTCGGGGTTGTGGCGGTTGGCCTTGACCACCATGGCCATGGCATTCCAGCGCATGTAGGCGCGCAGGCGCTCCTCGATCTCGATGTTGCCGGGGCAGCGTGCTTCCTCTTGCGGCTCGATGGTGTTCACGTAGGCGGTGGTGGCCGAGAACGGCATGTCGATGCTGTTCTGGCGCGCCTCCTCGAGCAGCTGCTCGAGCAGGAAATGCGCTCGCTCGTGCCCCTCTTTCTCGATCACGGCGTTGAGGGCATCGATCCACTCGCGGGTTTCCTGGTGATCGATGTCTTGGCGAACGCCAAAGGGATTCTCTTGCTGACTACCTGACATGCTGTCTCCTATGTCTTTGCGGATGAGGGCGGGGTGGGATTCACGTTTGTATCTTGCAGATTTTTGCACGATTTGGCTATCTTTTCAAGTAATGCATCTTGATTTTGTATTGTGAAATACAGAAGATCATGTCTTATACCTGCCATGATGGACTGGCTTAGACTTGGGACCCGATGTCCACAGCCTACAATCCTCAAATCGACCGTCCCCCCAGGCGCTGGCAGCGATGGTGGCGCGGCTTGACCACAATTCGACAGGAGCGAATCGCCACTTTCGGACCGGTCCTCTCCATCCTGGTCTTCCTGGCCACCATCGTGGCGGCCATGGTCTACTTCCAGCTTGAGGAATACGAGCGCGAACGCGAAGCCGTGGTGCGCGACCTCGAGCATTCGCAGCTGCTGCTGCGCCAACGGCTGCAGGACAGGCGCGAGCAACTGCAGGTCCTGGCGCAGGAGCTGGGCCAGGGCAGGATCGGCGAGTTCGAGTTCGGCTTCCAGAGCGAAGTCCTGATCAGCCAGTACCCGGAAATCATGGCGGTCAGCTGGATCGATGCCAGCGCTTCCGTGCAGGACAGCCGGCTGGCACCCGATACCCCGGAAACCCTCGATCACCTACCGGGCCAGGCACTGAAGAACGCGCAGTCCAGGCGAGCTTTCGATCTGGCGCGACAGCAGCAGGCACCCATCATCCTGCACCGCGCGGCCAGCGAGTCGCAGAGCCCCGCACTGCTGCTGGCCTTGCCGCTGACACAGCGCCAGCAGTTCCGTGGCGTCCTGTTGACGGAGTTCTCCTACGAGCAGATGCTGCGCCTGTCCGTCCCGGGCAAGACGCTGGCCCGCTATGCGGTCGGGATGCAGGATGCCAGGGGCCAACTGCTAGCAGGCGTCAGGCCGGACGCCGCCCAGGCGATGCAGCGCCGGCTGCCCTGGTCATTCCAGCCACCCGCCCACTCTGCCGAGCTGGCGACCCATGACCAGGCCCTCACCCTGAAGGCCCAGGCCTATCGCGCATCGCAGGACAGCACCAGTCGGGCCCTGTTCTGGACTCTGGGCTGCCTGAGCCTGCTGACGGTCTGGATGTTGATGATCAACTGGCGCCATTCGCGCCGCCGCATCCAGGCCCAGCAAGCCTTGCAGACCGAGACGCATTTTCGGCGCGCGATGGAGGATTCGATGCTGACCGGCATGCGGGCGCTCGACCTGGAGGGCCGCATCACCTATGTCAATCCGGCCTTCTGCAAGATGACCGGCTGGACCGAGTCCGATCTGGTCAACGCGACCCCGCCCTTCCCCTACTGGCCCGAGCAGGATTACGAGCAGCTGATGGAGAAGCTGCACGAGGAGCTCCAGGGCCATTACTCGCCGAGTGGTTTCGAATTGCGGATCAAGCGCAAGGACGGCAGCCTGATGGATGCCCGCATGTACATCTCGCCGCTGATCGCGGCTGACGGCAAGCAGGCTGGCTGGATGACTTCGGTCACCGACATCACCGAGCCCAAGCGGGTGCGCGAGGAACTCACCGCCTCCCACGAACGCTTTGCCACCGTGCTCGACAGCCTCGACTCGGCCATCTCGGTCGCACCGCTCGGTGGAGTCGAACTGCTGTTCGCCAACAAGGTCTACCGCCAGTGGCTGGGCCAGCGCGGCTACGGTCACCGACGGCTGCTCGACCTGGCCTGCCTGGCCCCGCGCGCCGTGGAGCACCGTGGCGATTCCGGTGGCCTGCCCCATTCAGCCGAGGACGAGCCCGAACGCAATGGCAGCGGCAGCTGCGAGATCTGGGTCGCCGAGCTGGGCAAGTGGCTGGAAGTTCGCACCCGCTATCTGACCTGGGTCGACGGCAGACTGGCCCAGATGGTGATGGCCAACGACATCACGGCACGCCGCCATGCCGAGGAGCTCAGCGCCCAGCAAGCCGAGCGGGCCCAGACCGCCAGCCGCCTGATCACCATGGGGGAGATGGCGTCAAGCGTCGCGCATGAGCTCAACCAGCCGCTGACCGCGATCAACAACTACTGCAGCGGCATGGTCTCGCGCCTCAAGCGGCAGCAGATCAGCGAGGAAGACTTGCTGGGCGCGCTGGAAAAGACCATGAAGCAGGCCCAGAGGGCTGGCCAGATCATCCAGCGCATCCGGGCCTTCGTCAAGCGCAGCGAGCCCAACACGACCTTGTCTGACGTGAGCCAGATCGTCGGCAACGCCATCGAGCTGGCCGAGATGGAGCTGCGCCGACATCAGATCCGGCTGGAAACCCATATCGCCAAGGGCCTGCCGCCGCTGCTGGTCGACCCGATCCTGATCGAGCAGGTCCTGATCAACCTGATCAAGAATGGCGGCGAGTCGATACAGCAGGCCCAGCGCCCGCCCGAGCTCAGGCGAGTGGAACTGCAGGTCAGCCAGCGCAAGGTCGACCAGCATCCGGTCGTCGAGTTCTGCGTCCAGGACAGTGGCCTCGGCGTTCCAACGGAGATGCTCGAGCGTATCTACGAAGCCTTCTACAGCACCAAGGCCGAAGGCATGGGTATCGGGCTGAAATTGTGCCGCTCCATCGTGGAGGCTCACCACGGCAGGCTGCAAGCGCGAAACCTCTACAATCCGGAGGGTGTCGTGGGTTGCGAATTCAGTTTCTGGATACCGATCGCCGATCAGCCTGCCGCCAACCCCGACCTGTCCACGCCTGCGCCGCCCGGAGCAGGACTGTCTGCGAAAGAATGAGATGAGTTTGACCCCGAAAAAGGGCACGGTCTACATCGTCGATGACGACGAGGCCGTGCGCGATTCGCTCCAATGGCTGCTGGAGGGCAAGGACTACCGAGTGCGCTGCTTCGAATCAGCTGAGGCCTTCCTGGCCCGCTTCGATCAGCGCGAGGTCGCCTGCCTGATAGCCGACATCCGCATGGATGGGATGAGCGGAATGGATCTGCAGGACCGCCTGATCGAGCGCCTGTCCCCCCTGCCTATCGTTTTCATCACCGGACATGGCGATGTGCCCATGGCTGTCGACACGATGAAGAAGGGAGCTCTGGACTTCATCCAGAAGCCCTTCAACGAGGACTATCTGCTCCCCCTGGTCGAGCGCATGCTGGACAAGGCGCGCGAGAGCTTCGCCGCCCAGCAGGAAGTCGCCAACCGCGAGGCACTGATCGCCAAGCTCACCACGCGTGAAGCCC
>JBDLTM010000234.1:0-3820 GCA_039805805.1 Pseudomonadota bacterium
CACCTTTCCCTACAATGCCGGGACCACGGCCAACGACATCCTCTGGATGGGGACACCCATCCTGAGCTACTCGGGTGAGAGCTATGTCTCCCGCATGTGCGGCAGCCTGCTGAATGCCGCCGGACTGCCCGAACTCGTCGCCTACAGCCTCTCAGAATATGGGGACAAGGCGGTCCGCCTGAGCAGGAATCCCGAACTCATCTCGACATACAAGCGGCGCCTCGCCAGGAGAGATTCGTATCTCTTCGACATTCCAGCACTGGTCACGGAACTGGAGAGTTCAATCATCAATATCTGTACCTGAGGACCCAGTGCCGTTCTGCCCAGGTCCCTGATCAGGGCAGCATGCGTCCCTCGCGCTCGAAGCGCGAGTGCCAGGACAGCGCCTCGTCGAGCAGATGCGGCGTGTGCAGGCCGGCCAGGCCCTGCTCGGTCACGATCACCTGCACGTCGTGCTCGGTATGGTCGACATGGCTGACCATGGGCACGATGCAGGAGATCGCACCGCCCTTGGCGGTCGACGCGGTCAGGAACATCGAGAGATAGGCGTTGCGCGCGAAGTCGCCCGAGCCGCCGATGCCGTTCATGATCCGCGTGCCCATGACATGGGTCGAATTGACGTTGCCGTAGAGATCGGCCTCGATCATGCCGTTCATTGCGATCACGCCCAGGCGCCGGATCAGCTCCGGGTGGTTGGAGATCTCCTGCGGCCGCAGCACGATGCGCTGGCGGTAGAAGTCCAGGTGGTCGAGGAACTCCCGCGTGCCGGAGCGGCTCAGCGACAGCGCAGTGGCCGAGGCCAGCGCGAGCTTGCCCGACTTGAGCATCTCGAGCATGCCGTCCTGCAGCACCTCGGTGAAGGCGGTCAGCTTGTCGAACGGCCCCCGGTTGAGTCCGGCGAGCACCGCGTTGGCGACGTTGCCGACGCCCGACTGCAGCGGCAGCAGCTCGGCCGGCAGCCGTCCCTGGCGGACCTCGTGCTGGAAGAAGTCGAGGATATGCGCGGCGATGCGGTTCGAGTTCTCGTCGGGCACCGCATAGACGGTATCCCGGTCGGGCGCGTCGGTCTCGACCACCGCGACCACCTTGCCGAGATCGACATGCAGGTAGGGCTCTCCGATGCGGTCGCCCGGATGCGTCATCGGGATCGGCTTGCGGTGCGGCGGACGCTCGGTGCCGTAGTAGATGTCGTGCATGCCCTCGAGCCCGGCCGGCTGCGCCCGGTTGACCTCGAGGATCACCTTGTCGGCCTGGTCGAGCCAGGTCTTGTTGTTGCCGACCGAGCTCGACGGAATCAGCCGGCCATCCTCCAGGATGCCCGCCACCTCGATCACCGCGACGTTGAGCCGGCCCAGGAAGCCGAACCAGACATACTGCGCCACATGCGAGAGGTGGATGTCGATGTAGTCCATCTCGCCGGCGTTGATGCGGGCGCGGCAGACCGGATCGGACTGGTAGGGCAGCCGGGTCTCGATGCCGCCGACCCGGGCCAGCGCGCCATCGAGCTCGGGCGCGGTCGATGCGCCGGTCCAGACGCCGATGCGGAAATGGCCGCCATCGCGGTTCGACTGCTCGATATGGCGGGCCAGCGCCTGCGGCACCGCCTTCGGGTAGCCGGCGCCGGTGAAGCCGCTCATGCCGACATGGTCGCCATGCTCGATCAGCGACGCCGCGGCATCGGCCGACATGATCTTCTGGCGCAAGCCAGGGTGCAGAACGCGCGAGGATGCGGTCATGCAGGACCTCGGTGGGCTCAGCTCAGCTTGCCGTGGCAGGCCTTGTACTTGAGGCCGCTGCCACAGGGGCAGGGATCGTTGCGGCCGACGCGCGGCACTTCCTGCCCGGGGCGGGTCAGCAGGCCGGTGTCGGCCGTGACCTCGGCCTCGCCGGTCTCGTTGGGCGCGCTGTAGCTCACGTGGCTCAGGTGCTCGGCGCGCTGCTCCACCTGCTGGGCGGCGGCATCGACCTGCTCGGGCGATTGCACCTTGACGTTCATGAGCAGGCGGGTGACGTCGTTCCTGACCTGGTCGAGCAGCATGCCGAACAGCTGGAAGGCCTCGCGCTTGTACTCCTGCTTGGGCTGCTTCTGCGCGTAGCCGCGCAGGTGGATGCCCTGGCGCAGGTAGTCGAGCGCGCTCAGGTGATCGCGCCAGCTGCTGTCGATATGCTGCAGCAGCACGGCGCGCTCGAAGCTGCACATCTGCTCGCGGCCGACCAGCGCGACCTTGGCCTCGTAGGCGGCGTTGGCGGCGGCCAGCACCTGCTGCAGGATGTCCTCGTCGGTCAGCGTCTCGGCGCCCGCGGCCAGCGCCGCCAGGTCGAGCTGCAGGACCCAGTCGCCCGCCAGCACGGCCTGCAGGCCCGGCAGGTCCCACTGTTCCTCGACGCTTTCGGCCGGCACGTAGGCGCGCACCACCTCGGTCATGCAGCCCTCGCGCAGCGCGGCGATCTGCGCGCTCAGGTCCTGCGCGTCGATGATGTCGTTGCGCTGCTGGTAGATCACCTTGCGCTGGTCGTTCGAGACGTCGTCGTACTCGAGCAGCTGCTTGCGGACGTCGAAGTTGCGCGCCTCGACCTTGCGCTGCGCGCTCTCGATGCTGCGCGTGACGATGCCGGCCTCGATCGCCTCGCCCTCGGGCATCTTGAGCTTGTCCATGATCGCGCGCACCCGGTCGCCCGCGAAGATGCGCATCAGCGAGTCGTCCAGGCTCAGGTAGAAGCGGCTCGAGCCAGGATCGCCCTGGCGGCCGGCGCGGCCGCGCAGCTGGTTGTCGATGCGGCGGCTCTCGTGGCGCTCGGTCGCGATGATGCGCAGGCCGCCCAGCCTCTTGACCTGCTCGTGCGCGGCCAGCCACTGCGCGCGCGCGGAATCGACCGCCCTGCCCCGCGCGGCCTCGTCCAGGCTGGCGTCGGACTCGATCGCGGCCAGCTGCTTTTCCAGGTTGCCGCCGAGCACGATGTCGGTGCCGCGGCCGGCCATATTGGTCGCGATGGTGATCGCGCCCGGACGGCCCGCCTGCAGGATGATGTCGGCCTCGCGCGCATGCTGCTTGGCGTTGAGCACCTCGTGCTGGAGTCCCTCCTGCTGCAGCAGGTCCGAGATGATCTCGGAGTTCTCGATCGACGAGGTGCCGACCAGCACCGGCTGGCCGCGCTCATGGCATTCGCGGATGTCGAGGATGGCGGCGCGGTACTTCTCGGCCGTGGTCTTGTAGACGCGGTCGAGCTCGTCCTTGCGCTGGCTCGGCTTGTTGGGCGGGATCACCACGGTCTCGAGGCCGTAGATCTCCTGGAATTCGTAGGCTTCGGTGTCGGCGGTGCCGGTCATGCCCGACAGCTTGCCGTAGAGACGGAAGTAGTTCTGGAAGGTGATCGACGCCAGCGTCTGGTTCTCGGGCTGGATCTGCACGCCTTCCTTGGCCTCGACCGCCTGGTGCAGGCCGTCGCTCCAGCGCCGGCCCGACATCAGTCGGCCGGTGAACTCGTCGACGATCACGATCTCGCCGTCCTGCACCACGTAGTGCTGGTCGCGGTGATAGAGATGCTGCGCCTTGAGCGCGGTCACCAGGTTGTGCATCAGCACGATGTTGGACGGATCGTACAGCGAGGCGCCCTCTGGCAGCAGGCCGGCGCTGGCCAGCAGCGCCTCGGCGTTCTCGTGGCCCTGCTCGGTCAGGTGGATCTGGTGGCTCTTCTCGTCGACCGTGAAGTCGCCCGGCTTGATCACGCCCTCGCCGGTGCGCGGGTCGGCCTCGCCTTCCTGGCGCACCAGGCCCGGCACCAGCTGGTGGATGGCCTGGTAGATCGCGGTATGGTCCTC
>JBDLTM010000235.1:0-3815 GCA_039805805.1 Pseudomonadota bacterium
CGCGCGTGGCGGCTATGGCCGCGAACAGCACCACCAGCCCGGCCAGCAGCGTGAAGCCGAACAGCGCCTCGACCGCGCGTATCACCTGTCCGAGCACCTGCTCGACCTGCGCCAGCGTGTTGCCGAGGTCGACCAGCGTCACGTTGGGGAATTCGCGCAGCAGCGCCGCATCGAAGCCGGGCTGGGCCGGGGCGCGGAAGGCGGTGATGTAGGTCTTGGGCACGCCCTCGATCTCGGCGGCCGGGTAGAGCGCGAAGAAGTTGACCCGCATCGAGCTCCAGTCGACCTGGCGCAGGCTGGTGACGACGGACTCGCGCTGGACCCCAGCCATGTCGAACGTCACCCGGTCGCCCAGCTTGAGTCCCAGCGTCTCGGCCAGGCCGGACTCGATGCTGATGCCGTTCTCCTCGCCGGGGCGCCAGCGCCCCGCCGCCAGCTGGTTGTGGCCCGGCAGCTCGGTGCTGTGCGAGAGGTTGAACTCGCGCTCGACCAGTCGCCGCGCGCGCTCGTCCTGGTAGTCCTGCGCGCCGACCGCTCGGCCGTTGATGCTGACCAGCCGGCCGCGGATCATCGGATACCAGTCGTAGCGAAGCAAGCCCTGGCGCTGCAGCGCGGCGCGGAAGGCCTGGTCCTGGCCGGGCTGGATGTTGATGACGAAGCGGTTCGGCGCGTCGGGCGGCGTCGCGGCGCGCCAGCTCACGATCAGGTCGGTGCGCAGCAGCACCAGCAGCACCAGCGCCAGCAGTCCGACCGACAGCGCGCTGACCTGCACCACCGCGTAGCCCGGCCGCGCCGTCCACTGCCGCAGCGCCAGCGCGAGCCAGGGCGACAGGCCGCCGCGGCCGGCAAGCCGCCGCAAGCCGCGCACCGCGAGCCAGGCCAGCGCGGCGAACAGCAGCAGCGCCAGCGCAAAGCCGCCGACCGCGATCGCACCGAGCTTGAGGTCACGGCTGGCCGCCAGCAGCAGGAGGGCAAAGCCCGCCGCGCCCAGGCCCAGCACCGCGAGCGAGAGCGGCTTCGGGTGCCCCAGCTCGCGCCGGATCACGCGCAGCGGCGGCACTCGCGACAGCTGCAGCACGGGAGGCAGGCCGAAGGCCAGCATCAGCGTCAGCCCGGTGCCAAGCCCGAACAGCGCCGGCCAGAAGCTGGCTGGCGGCATGGGAGTCTTGATCAGGTCGGCCAGCAGCCAGATGAAGCCATGGTGCAGCAGCCAGCCGATCAGAACGCCCAAGGCGCCTGCCAGCAGCCCCGCGATGCCGAAGGCCAGGCTGTAGGCGCGCGCCATCGCGCCCTGCGACAGGCCCAGCACGCGCAGCAGGGCGCAGTCGTCGAGATGGCGCAGCGCGTAGAGCCGGGCCGACATCGCGACCGCCACCGCGCTCAGCAGCGCCGCCAGCAGCGCGACGAGGTTCAGGAACTTCTCGGCCCGGTCCAGCGTCTGCCGCATCTCGGGCCGGCCGCTCTCGAGCGACTCGATCCCGACGCCGCGCAGCTTCGCCTGTTCCAGCCGGGCATCGACCCATTGCCGGTAGCGCCGCACGGCAGCATCTTCGCCTGCAAGCGCGAGCCGGTAGTCGATCCGGCTGGCCGGCTGCACCAGACCGGTCGCTGCCAGGTCGGCGCGCTGCATCAGCACTCGCGGCGCAAAGCCCAGGAAGCCGGCGCCGCGGTCGGGCTCCTGCAGCAGCACGCCCGCGATACGCAGGCTGGCATCGCCTAGCAGCAGTTCCTGTCCCGGCTGCAGGCCGAGCGCATCGAGCAGGCCCGGCTCGACCCAGACCGTGCCGGGCACTGGCGGCTGGCGCAGCGCCCGACCGGGTTCATTCGCCTGATCGGCGACCTGCAGCTGGCCGCGCAAGGGATAGGCCGGCTCGACTGCCTTGAGCGCGACGAGACGGGTCGCACCGCCGTGCTCGTCGGGCGCACGCGCCATGGTCGGAAAGCTCAGGTGCTCGGTGCCCTGCAGGCCGAGCGCCTCGGCCTTCAGGCGGAAGTCGGGCGGCAGGGGCTGGTCGCTGCGCACCACCAGGTCGCCGCCGAGCAGCGCGCGCGCATCGCGCTGCAGGCCGCCCTGCAGCCGGTCGGCGAAGAAGCCGACTGCGCTCAGCGCCGCCACCGCCAGCGTCACCGCCAGCAGCAGCAGGGTCAGCTCGCCGGCGCGCCAGTCGCGCCAGAGCGAGCGCAGCCCGAGCGCCCAGATCGAAGGATTCAACTTGCGCGTCATTTGCCCAGCTTACCGCAGCGGAATGAAACCTGGCGCCTTTCGGGTCATGCTGTCAGCGGCGGCAAAGAAGCGCACTGTCTGCAAAGCAGATGCGGCTCAGATGCAGCGCAACTGGGCCGCGCGCATGCCTTACTGGCGCAGCAAGTCGGCGCCCGCCGGCGGCTGGAAGGCGAAGCTGGCGGGCTTGAGGCCGGCCTGGGTCTCGAGCGCGCCGAACTGGATCAGCGAGCGCTGGCCGAAGCTGTCGAGCATCTCGAGCGTGGCCAGCTGCCCCTGCCTGAAGCCGATGCGCACCGACTGCAGCTGGCCGTCGCGCGACTTCGGCGTCGCCAGCACCCACTGCTGGCCGTCGGCATCGGGCGCGTTGGCGAGCGTGAACAGGCCGGACAGCGACTTGAGGTCGGATGCGGTCGCGATCAGCGCGGCCGGCGTGTTGCCCAGCGCGTCCTGCTGGCGCCGCGCCGTGACCTGGTTCAGGTCGACGTCGTACAGCCAGAGCGTCTGGCCGTCGGCGACGATCTGCTGTTCGAAGGGCTTCTGGTAGTGGAAGCGGAAGCGGCTCGGGCGCAGGAACTCGAAGCTGCCGCTGCTGGTCTTGGCGCGCGGCGCTGCCTCGCCGGCCTTCTGCGGCGCCGTCACCACCTGGGTGAAGCGCGCCCGGCCCTGCTGAGCCTGGCGCAGGAAGGATTCGAGGTCGGACAGTCCGTCGGCACGCGCCGATGCGGACCAGTACATGGCGCCAACGAGCAGGGCGACCGGGGTCGCGAGGCGCAGGACAAGCTTGGACAGATGCATGATGGATAGCATAGCCGCACGCTGGCGCACGGAGGACGACCGGCGCTCGCGGGGATGTAAGCAGAAGTGAAGCTCCCGGCCGAAGCCGGGCGCTGGGCTGGGCGCTCAGTCGCCGCCGCGCGAAGCCACCAGGATGTCGCGCTGGCCGCTGGCCGTCAGCGCGCTGACCAGGCCGGCCTTCTCCATGTCCTCGAGCAGGCGGGCCGAGCGGTTGTAGCCGATCTTGAGCTTGCGCTGCACATAGCTGATGCTGGCCTTGCGGTCCTGCAGCACGACGGCGACCGCCTGGTCGTAGAGCGGGTCCTTCTCGCCGTCGCCGCCCTCGCCGTCGGCCGCGAAGTCGCCGCCCTCGCCCTCGGAGCTGCCGCCGTCGAGCACGCCCTCGATGTAGTCGGGCTCGCCGCCCTGCTCCTTGAGGTAGCTGACCACGCGGTGCACCTCGTCGTCGCTGACGAAGGCGCCGTGGACGCGCGTCGGGTAGCCGGTGCCGCTGGGCATGTAGAGCATGTCACCCATGCCCAGCAGCGCCTCGGCGCCCATCTGGTCGAGGATGGTGCGGCTGTCGATCTTGCTGCTGACCTGGAAGCTGATGCGGGTCGGGATGTTGGCCTTGATCAGGCCGGTGATCACGTCCACGCTCGGGCGCTGAGTCGCCAGGATCAGGTGGATGCCGGCCGCGCGCGCCTTCTGCGCCAGGCGCGCGATCAGCTCCTCGATCTTCTTGCCCACCACCATCATCAGGTCGGCCAGCTCGTCGATCACCACCACGATATGCGGCAGGCGCTCGAGCGGCTCG
>JBDLTM010000236.1:0-3807 GCA_039805805.1 Pseudomonadota bacterium
CCGAAGGGCGAGGTGCCGCCGACCAGGTAGCCGCTGTGGCGATTGGCGACCTCGGGCTTGCAGGGCTCGACCGACTTGACGCCGATCTGGCGCGCCAGGCTCTTGGTCGAGACGCTGCGGTTGCCGTGCATCAGGACGATCAGCGGCCTGGCCTTATCGTCCTGCATCACCAGCGTCTTGACGACGCAGAACGGATCGACGCCGAGCACGCTCGCGCTGTGCTGCGCGCCGCCGTGCTCCAGGTACTCGTAAGGGTGCTCGGTGAACTCCACCTGGTGCTGCCTGAGCAGCGCGGTCGCGGGAGTTTCGCTGACTCTTGCGGTCTTGGCCATCTGTGCTTGTTTCCTGTGCGGAGTTTTGGTGCCAAGGATAGCGCCATCGTCACGGCCCATTGATGCGCTCGTCGGCTCACGGAACGAATGCCCCCAGCGATGGTTCCCAGCATCACGACTCCCCGGGCTGTGCGTCAGTGGTCGGGGTCATGTTCACGCGAGGCTCCATCAGTATTCAATACAATCATCATTATCGTCGTCTGCGGATTCCTGTTGGGAGGCTACAGCATGCAAGTTGAAGTCGTGATCGGAGACATCGCCAAGCAGGCCGACATGGAAGCGGTGGTCAACAGCGCCAACCCCAACCTCAGGATGGGCTCCGGCGTGGCCGGTGCCATCCACATGGCTGCGGGGCCTGAACTGGAGGACTACTGCGCAGCGCTGGCACCACTGGGACTCGGCAAGGCAGTGATCACGCCTGGCTTCCAGTTGCCCAATCGCTGGGTCATCCATGCAGTGGCGGCATCCTTCCTGAACCATCCGAACCCTGAACAGGTACTGGCCCAGGCGATCGACGCGGCGCTCAGGGTCGCGACTGAACATGGCATTCAGTCACTGGCCATGCCAGCAATTGGCACGGGCGTGTTCCGATGCCCGCCCAAACTGTCCGCCGACTACACCGCCAAGGCACTGGCCTGGCACGCCGGTCACGGCTCGTCGCTGCAGCATGTCCGCATCTGCGTCATGTCCGAAGCCATGAAGGCCAGCTTTGAGCGCGCGCTGGCGCAGGCCTTTGCCGCTAATGGAGGGTGCTGGTCAGCGCATCAGTTGGGTACTGCTGCAGGAACTCTGATGCACGATCCAGCGGGGCATGCAGCCAGTCCTGGTAACGCTCCTCGGGCAGGATCACGACCATGCGCTTCTCGTCCTGCGGCTTGTGGAACTGCCGCATCAGCGGATGGTCGTCAGCGTTGATGGTTAGCATGCTGTAACTGCGCACGATGCTGCCGTCCGGCGAGCGCCAACCGGTCCAGATGCCTGCGATCCCCATCGGCAGACCGTCTGCTCGCGCGATCCGGGTCGGCAGCGCCTTGCCGCTGCGCCAGTCGGGCTCGTAGAAGGCGTCGGCCGGGATGATGCAGCGACGACCTAGCCCCCAGGCGTCGCGGTAGCTGGGTTTCTCGGCCACCGTCTCGCTGCGTGCGTTGTAGGTGCGGCGCGCGATCGTCATGTCCTTGGACCAGTGCGGGATCAGGCCGAACACGCCGGCCATTGCCTCCATGGCGGGAGGTTCGCCCGCGTGATCCTCGGGCCTGGGCTTGCGAATGAAACTGCCCGCGTAGCCGGGCCAGAGATCGTCCTGGTCCGCGTCGGCAGGCAGCTCGACGCCGAAATGTAAGCGGTAGCGCTCGCGGTCGGCGGTGGCTTCGTAGTGGACGCACATGGCGCAATGCTAGCAAGGCCGCTCGCGCCGTTGAGCGCTGGTGCGGTTCACTGCGACAAAACCGGAACCTCCCTCCCAGATCGCTGGATTGAACTGGGCTCTGCCTGATCCGAAACTAGGCTTACCGCTGCACCAGGAGAACGACCATGACCCGGATCCAGTTCGCCCTCTTCCTCTCATGGAGAGTCACATCATGACAACCATCATCTGGGGAGTCTTTGCCGTGCTGGCCTTGCTCTGGACGGGGGGCGCTGCACTGCTGGCTCAATTCATCAAATGGTCGGTTCCGGGCATGGCCCTCGTCGGCGAGGCCTCCAGTGGCGCAGTGGCCGCAGCCGCCACGATGCCGGCCTGGTTGAGTCCATTCATCGAGCCGGCGCTCTGGACCGCGGTGCAGCAGGCTGTGGCTGGGATAGTGGCCAGCCTGCCCGCCATGACGCCCTTGCTGGGCGAGGTGGCGGCCTGGCTGGTGCCCGCCGTCTGGGTGGGATGGGGACTGGGCTTGCTGAGCCTGCTGACCCTGACACTGGCCAGCACCTGGCTGCTGCGTCGCTCCAAGCTTCCGATCCAGCACGTCAAGGCCGGACACCTGATGGCCTTGTGGCGGGCTTTCCGCCGGTGAGCTGACCGTCCTGCAGGCTGGCGGCCCGGTAGACCTGCGCCTGCCAGCCCTCGCAGCGGGAAGGCCGGCACGGATTGCGGCTAGGTGGCGGCAGCGAGCTAGCCAGCCGTAGGGCGCAGCGGGAACGGTATCCGTTGATTGCTGGGCAGCTTTTGCATGCAGGCCTCGAACAGCGGACTGTGCAGCCAGCCTACCAGCCATGTCTGGACTCGGCCCAGGGGCAAGGAGCCAAACCACGCTGGGTCCACGGCCGCGAACTGCCGCACGAACGGGAAGATGCCGAAATCGGAGGCGCAAGGCTGCTCGCCCCCGAGATACGGCGCCAAAGCCAGGCGTTGCTCCATCGGCTGCAGCAAGGCCGCCACGGCGCGGTCGCGGTGGTCGGCATGCGTGTCGGCCCTACCTCCACCTTCTGTTGGTGCGAACCGTTCCGGGTACTTGAAGCGGTCCAGGTGATACTTGAAGTTCCCGTCGTTGCAACGCAGCAGGTCCAGGTTGTCGGGGGTCTGCGCCCTGCTCCACCAAGCCTGAACTTGGTCACTCGCGCCGTCCTGGGTCAGTGCCCACTCAACGATGTCCCAGCTTTGCTCCAGCACACGACCGCCAGGCAGCACGAGAACCGGCACCGTCCCCTTGGGTGAGGCGGCCAGCAGGGCGGCAGGCTTGTCGCGCAGGACGATCTCGTGCGCGTCGAACGCCACGTTCGCCACCAGCAAGGCCATGCGGGCTCGCATCGCGTAGGGGCAGCGGCGGTAGGTGTAGAGCAAGGGACGCAACGGCTTCATCTCGGCAGTCGGATGGTTTGAGCAACGCCGGGGATTATCAATCTATGAATGGCCGTCATCGTTGCGTCGGGCGATGATCGCGGTGGGTGTTGGTGTCGATCAGGCAGGTGCCGACCACCCATGCCCAGACCTTCTGGCGCTTGACTTGCTGAGACATGAAGAATGGACAGACGCGCATTGCTGATCGGATCGGGACTATTGGCACTGGGGCCAGCTGCTTTCAGTGAACCGTCCGCACCGGTCCTTTCGGCCAGCAGGAAGACTGGCCCGCCCTGAACTCCACCTTTGCCGGACAAGGCCAGCACGAGCAGCAACTGCACATGCTGCGCCAGCGTCTGCGGCAGCTCCCCGCCGGCGCGCTGGAGATCTGGTTCACGCACCAGGTGATCATGACCGGACTGACCGGTGCCTACCCTGCCATGGGCGAGGGTTTTCTGGTGCATGCGGGCGGCACGCTGCGGGCTCGCGGCATGATGAGGCCCAATACCTGAAGCCGCCCCATGCCCACCCCTGAACTGACCATTTACTACGACGGCAGCTGTCCGCTGTGCCGCCGCGAGATCGCTCTGTACCGCCGCCTGCAAGGGGCGGAACGGCTGGACTGGGTGGACGTGAGCGCCGGCGCCACGCTGGGCGAGGGTCTGTCGTGCGAGGCGGCCATGCGCCGCTTCCATGTGCGTGACG
>JBDLTM010000237.1:0-3806 GCA_039805805.1 Pseudomonadota bacterium
CACCAGCTCGGATCCGGCCTGTGCGAGCTCCTTGACCTGGATCGCGGTGCCGATGACGTCGACGGTGTCGGTGTTGGTCATCGACTGCACGCGCACCGGCGCGTCGCCGCCGACCGTGACCTGGTTGTCACCCCATGCGACGACGCCCTGGCGAGACTTGCGCGGCGCGGCAACGGACTGGCTTTGGCTCATGATTCACTTGACCTCGAAACGCGCGACCCGGTTGGACGCAAAGGAACTGGTATCGAAGGGCTGGCCGCGCACGATCACCTCGACCCCGCTGGTGCGGCCGAGCACCACCTGCACCGGCATCTTGCCGTCGTAATCGAGCACCTGACCGGGCTGCAGGGTGCGCTGCAGCAGTTCCTTGCCGCTGCTGTCCTTGAGCTGGACCCAGGTCGTCGCGCCGGCCCGCAACTGCAGGAAAGGCGCGCCGGCAAGGGGCACCGCGGACGTTGCCGCTGCCGGCGGGGTCGCAGCAGGCACCAGTGCAGGCGCAGCTGCGGCCTGCTCGGCTACGAGGTTGGCGGGCAAGGTCGCCGGTGCCGGCTGCGCTGCCACGGCCTCGCTCGGCGCAGGCTCGGATGCAGGCTGCTGCGCTGCAGTCGCGACCGATTCGACCAACATGCCCTGGCTGGCTGGCTGCGGCTCCGCCTGGGCCTGCACTGCCGCATCGGGATCGGCCTGTGGCAGCCACCACCACAGCGCCGTGGCCAGCAGCAGCAACGAGACCGCCCAGAGGATGGGCGAGCGCCATCCCGGCAGGGGAAGCAGGCTCCTGCGCGGCTCGTTCATCACTGCCGGCGCGGGATGGTCGCTGCCCAGCTTGACTCCGCCGGGCTGTGGCAGCTGCTGCAACACCGTCGCCGGGTCGACCTTGAGTGCACGGCAGACGCTGGAAGCCAGGGCGCGGGCGAAGGTCAGGTTGGGCAGCTCCTGGTAGCGACCCTCCTCGAGCGCCAGCAGGCGCTCGACCGGGACCTTGAGCGTGGCAGCCAGGGCTGCGACAGGCAAGCCAGCTGCCTCACGCAACTGACGCAGGGTGGGTGCTGGCTGGGCGAAATCCCCTGGCTGTTCTTTCTGGCTCGGAATGGTTTCAGTCATCGAAAGCGCCGCGCTCATAGGCCGCGGCCTCCTGTGATTCGGAATGGCGGCGGCGCAGCAGCTCGCCCAGCTGGCGAGCCGCCTCGCGGTTGCCCAGGCGGTGCTCGATCCTGGCGCCGAGCCAGAGCGACTCGGCGTTGGCCATTTCCGACTGGTTCAGCCGGCGGATGTAGAACTGGGCCCGCGCATGGTCGCGCCTCTGCATCAGCAGCGATGCCAGGTTGTAGCTCGTGATCGGATTGGCAGGTTCAAGCTCGAAAGCCCGCATCAGGCTGCGCTCGGCTTCCGTCGGCTTTCCTGCCCGCACCTGGCACAGGCCCTGGCTCATCCAGGTCTTGGCTGACGAGGCGTATTGCGGTGCCTGCAGCGCGCTGGCAAAGGCTGCGCTGGCCTCGGCATGGCGGCCCGACTCGCAAAGCAGCCAGCCCAGGTTGTGCCAGCCGTCGCCATCGCGCGGCGCCAGCTTGATCGCCTGACGCAGGCTGGCTTCGGCCAGCGCGGGCTCCTGCAGCCGCAGGTAGATCAGGCCACGCAGGCTGTAGGCTGGCGCATAGGCCGGATCGGCGGCCAGCGCCTGCTTGACCTCGTCGAGCGCGACGGTGGTCTTGCCCTGCTCGAAATAGCCGGAGGCGAGCTCGACGCGCAGGCGGGCGCGGCGACGCGTCTGCGGCTCGTCGGACTCGGTGATCCATTCCTGCGCGGTACCGGCTTCAGTTCCGGTCGACGGCGTCGGCAAGCTGGCGCAAGCCATCAGCGTCGCGGCAGGCATGGCCAGCAGCAGCCAGCTCAGGCCAGTCCTCATCAGGACTTCTCCCTCGGGCGCCAGACCACCGGCTGCTCGGTCTGGACGCGGCGCTGCGCCATGCGCTCGGCCGCGTTGGTGCGGTCGAGCACGTCGCCCGCGAGCTGGCCGCAGGCCGCGTCGATGTCGTCGCCGCGCGTCTTGCGCACCGTGGTCACGATGCCGGCTGCGTTGAGCTGGTCGGCAAAGGCCTTGACCACCGCCCGGCTCGAGCACTTGAGCCCCGAGTCCGGGAAGGGATTGAACGGGATCAGGTTGAACTTGCACGGCACGTCGTGCTGGCGCACCAGCGCGATCAGCTCGCGCGCATGTTCCGGCTGGTCGTTGACGCCCTCGAGCATGCAGTACTCGAAGGTGATGAAGTCGCGCGGCGCGGCCGGCAGGTAGCGCTTGCACGCCGCCATCAGCTCTGCCAGCGGGTACTTGCGGTTCAGCGGCACCAGATGGTCGCGTAGCGCGTCGTTGGGCGCGTGCAGCGACACCGCGAGCGCGACCGGGCAGTCCTGCGCGAGGCGGTCCATCATCGGCACCACGCCCGAGGTCGAGACCGTCAGGCGCCGACGCGAAAGGCCGTAGCCATGGTCGTCGAGCATGGTGCGCAGCGCGGGCACCAGCGCGGAGTAGTTCTGCAGCGGCTCGCCCATTCCCATCATCACCACGTTGGAGATGACGCGCTCGGTGCTGTTGAAGCGCTGGCGCAGGAAATGCTCGGCCTGCCAGAGCTGGGCGATGATCTCGCCGCTGCTCAGGTTGCGCGAGAAGCCCTGGTGGCCGGTCGAGCAGAAACGGCAGCCGACCGCGCAACCCGCCTGCGAGGAGACGCACAGCGTGCCGCGGTCGTCCTCGGGAATGAAAACGGATTCGACGGCATTGCCGCCGCCGACGTCGAACAGCCACTTGATGGTGCCGTCCGAAGAAATCTGTTGCGCCAGAACCGGCAGTCCGCGCACCTCGCACACGCCCGGGAGCTTCTCGCGCAGGCTGCGTGCCAGGTCGGTCATGTCCTCGAAGCGGGCCACGCCTTTCTGGTGGATCCAGCGATAGAGCTGGACGGCCCGGAAACGCTTTTCCCCGAGCCGCTCACAGAAGGCGGCCAAGCCCTCGAGGTCGTAGTCGAGCAGGTTGGCCGTCATGCTGCGATCAGCGTGCGTAGACGTTCAGGGCCGGAAAGAAGTAGGCGATCTCGACGGCTGCGGTTTCCGGAGCGTCGGAGCCGTGCACGGCGTTGGCGTCGATCGACTCGGCGAAGTCGGCGCGGATGGTGCCCTTGTCGGCCTTCTTCGGGTCGGTGGCGCCCATCAGCTCGCGGTTCCTCAGGATGGCGTTCTCGCCTTCCAGGACCTGCACGAAGACGGGACCCGAGATCATGAAGTTGACCAGGTCGTTGAAGAAGGGACGAGCGCTGTGGACGGCGTAGAAGCCTTCGGCTTCGGCGCGCGACAGCTGGACCAGCTTGGCAGCGGCGACCTTCAGGCCGGCGTTTTCGAAACGGCTGACGATCTGGCCGATCACGTTCTTGGCGACGGCGTCGGGCTTGATGATGGAGAGGGTGCGTTCGATAGCCATGTTGTTACCTTGCGGTTGGGTTTGAAAAACCTGGGATTCTACCTGCTCGAAATGTCAGCGCCAGGGCTTGCCGGCGCCGGCGCGACCGCGCTTCAGCGGCGCGGACCCTTGCGCGGGCCGCCCTGGCCGCCCGGCGAGCCGGGACGGCCGCTCTTGCCGCCACCGTACAGCCCGGGACCCTTGCGGCCACGCGGACTGGCGTCGGCGCCGATATAGCCCTGCGGCGCCTGGTCGTCATGCTGGCCATGGTCGCGCGGCGCGCGGATCGCGCGGCCGCTGCTGCGCGAGATCGCCGGCCCCTCGACCAGCTTGGGCGCGCCCGGGCGCGGGCCCT
>JBDLTM010000238.1:0-3802 GCA_039805805.1 Pseudomonadota bacterium
ACGGCGCCTTCAGGACAGGGCAAGCGGGCCGGGAGCAAGATGGACTCAATCCAGGTCCAGGACCTGACACAAGGAACCAGAATGAAACGCATCCAAGGCCTGTCAGCCGCCCTCCTGCTGCTCGGCGCCAGCCTGTCATGGCCGCTAGCTCAAGCCGCCGACACCAGCGCCGCCGAACAACTCCAGCGCTGGAACGGCGCGGCCGGCCAGGCCGGGGACGCAGCACGCGGCCGCAGCTTCTTCGCTGCCAGGCATGGCGGCGAGTGGTCCTGCGCGTCCTGCCACGGCACGCCACCGACCAGCCCGGGCAAGCATGCCAGCACCGGCAAGCGGATCGAGACCCTGGCGCCCGCCTTCAACCCCAATGCCTTCACCGACCAGGCCAAGGTCGACAAATGGTTCCGGCGCAACTGCAAGGACGTGCTGAGCCGGGAATGCAGCGCGGCCGAAAAGGCCGACCTGCTGGCCTACCTGATCAGCCTGAAGCCCTGAACCTGAAGGGACTCCGAATGAACCCGATCAAGACCAAGACAGGCGGGCTGGCGACGCCGCTGGCGCTGGCAGCCAGCCTGGCCAGCGGCATCGCGCTGGCCGACAGCGACCGGCTGCAGCCGCAGCAGATGCTGCCGCAATACCGCCAGGAATGCGCCGCCTGCCACCTGGCCTATCCGCCCGGCATGCTGCCGGCCAGTTCCTGGGGCCGCATCATGAGCGGGCTGGACAGGCACTACGGCAGCGATGCCTCGCTGGACGCGGCGACCGTGGCCCAGATCGGCAAATGGCTCGAGAGCAACGCCGGCACGTACAAGCGCGTGAAGGAAGCCCCGCCCGAGGATCGCCTCACCCGCTCGGCCTGGTTCGAGCGCAAGCACCGCGAGCTCGACGCAGCGGTCTGGCGCCACGCCAGCGTAAAGAGCGCTGCCAACTGCGCGGCCTGCCACAGCCGCGCCGAGCAGGGACACTTCGGCGAGCACGAGCTGCGTTTTCCGGCCGGGCTGCCCGAGCGCTACCGCCGGGCCTTTGAAGACTGATCTGCCGCAGGAGCATGACCATGAACCTCTCCGCCTCTTCCCCGCTGGCCAGCCATGAGCGCCCGGCACTGCGCCCGGCCCAGCCTACCCGCCGCGTCGTCGATGCCCCGACGCGCATGTTCCACTGGCTGTTCGCGCTCTGCTTCGCGGGCGCCTACCTGAGCGGCGACAGCGAGCGTCTGCGCCTGGTGCACGTCGTGCTGGGCTACAGCATGGCCGGGCTGCTGGTGTTCCGCCTGCTCTACGGCCTGTTCGGCCCGCCGCAGGCACGCCTGTCGTTGCTCTGGACCCGGGTCTGCAACGCGCCGGGCTGGCTGCTGTCGCTCAAGCTGGCGCTTCAGCAACGCTGGCAGGGCGATACCGCCCAGACACGCTCGGTCAACTGGCGCCAGGGACAGGGCATCGTGATGACGGCGGCCATCCTGGCGCTGCTGCTGTCAGTGCTGCCGCTGACGGCCAGCGGCTACGCCACCTACAACGACTGGGGCGGCGAATGGCTGGAAGAGCTGCACGAGGCGGTGGGCGAGTTCATGCTGGTGCTGGTGCTGCTGCATGTCGGGATGATCGCCGGCCTGAGCCTGCTGCGCGGGCGCAACCTGGCGCAAGCCATGCTGACCGGACGCCAGCCCGGCGCCGGGCCCGACCTGGCCAGGCGCAACCACGGCTGGCTGGCCCTGCTGCTGCTGGTCGCGGTGCTGTCCTACTGTGGCTGGGAATGGCAGCAGGCGCCAGCCACGGCCATGAGCTTCAGTTCGCAGCAGTCGGATGATGACTGATCCGGCTGGCGCTTCAGCCTGATCGCAGCAGCAGCCAGGCGCACAGCGCAGCCAGCCCCAGCGCCAGCCTTCTCAGCCAGACCCTTCCCTGCTCGACCTGGCGGATCAGCTGGGCATTCTGGTCGGCGAGCTCCCGGATCAGTCCGGACGACTCGGCCATCTGCTGGTGCAACTCTGCCACGGCCAGGCCCAGCGCCTCGAACTCCTGCCTGGTCACCGCTGCCGCCTCGGCAGCCTTGCCGTCCCGGGCTGAGGGCGCCGGGCCAGGCGCTGCGGCTGGCTGGGGCGCCCTGGCGACCGTCTTCCAGAGCTGGCGCGCGCCCTCGACCACCTTGGGCGCATTGGAGATCACGTCCTGCCACGGCACCATCTTGAGCACCGAAATCCAGCCTATCGCCATCTCAACTCTCCTGCCCCGATGATGTGTACTCTGTTGCGCCATGCCATGGCAAGCCAGGTCCAGCATGGCGGGGCCATGACGGATCGATCTGCTGGACGCAGCCAGCGCCTTGGGAGGAGCAAGAGGCAGGGCTCATGGAGGACGACTTTAGCGCCTGCCAGCCTTTCATGCCTGCGGCCAGGCTTTTCATCCCCAGCTGGCGTGGCCAAATCTGTGGAAAACCTGCCTATCCAGCCCGCAAGTGCTTGTCGGCAAAGGACTCCATCAGATCGCCTAAAAAACTGGCAGGGCGATGCGAATCGGCTGGCGCATGCGCTAGCATCGCCGCATGACTTCTCATTACGAAAGCTTGCGCAACGCGGCGCTCTATCCGGAAGCGTTCGGCGTCTCGGCCCCGGCCGAGCTGCCTGGTCGCGACATCTGGCCGCGCCGGCCGGCGGTCCTGGTCCGCCAGTCCCAGGGCGAGTCGGCCGCCAGGGGACGCGAGCTGGTGGCCGCACAGTTCGGCCTCACGCCTTCCTGGGCCAAGTCGGCCTCCGACGCCAAGCTGCGCTCGTCCAAGCTGGTCAACGCCAGGGCGTCCGCCGTCGAGGGCAGCAAGCATTTCGATGCCGCCTGGGCCGAGTCGCGCCGCTGCATCGTGCCGATGAGCGCCTTCTTCATCGACGACTGGCGCAGCGGCAAGGCCGTGCCCACGCGCATCGCGCGCGTCGACGGCAAGCCCATGGGCGTTGCCGGCCTGTGGGAGAGCTGGTCCGGGCCTGACGGAGAATCCGTCACCGGCTTCGCGCTGCTCACGACAGACGCCAGCGGCCACGGACTGATGCACCGCTATGCCGCGCCCGGCGCGGACCACCGCATGCCGGTCATCCTCAACGAGGGCGCCTACGACGCCTGGCTGTCGGCGCCACGATCCAAGGCCAGGGAATTCATGCGCGCCTATCCGGCCAACTGGTTGACCGCCAATCCGGTCGAACAGGGCTGATCCGGGCCTGAATCAGTTCAAAATCCGCACATGAGCCAACTCCTGAAGATCGACTTCGTCTCCGACATCTCCTGCCCCTGGTGCGCCGTAGGCCTGGCCGCGCTGAACCAGGCGCTGGAACGCCTGCCCCCAGACGTCGGCGTCGGCCTGAGCCTGCAGCCCTTCGAGCTTGCCCCAGAGCTGCCCGAGGGCGGCGAGGACCTGTCCGAAATGCTGACGCGCAAGTACGGCTCGACGCCCGAACAGCAGGCCCGGCATTACGCAACGCTTTGCCAGCGCGGCGCCGAGGTCGGCTTCGAGTTCGCGCCCCAGAGCCGCGCGCGCCTCTACAAGACGCTCAACGCCCACCGCCTTCTGCACTGGGCCGGGCTCGAGCATCCCGAGCGCCAGCTCGCGCTCAAGCAGGCCCTGCTGCTGGCCTGCCACCGCGACCGGCTGCCGATGGACGCCGACGACGTGCTGCTGGCCGCCGTCGATTCGGCCGGGCTCGACCGCGAGCGTGCCATGGAGATCCTGGCCGGCGAGGCATTCGCTGCCGAGGTGCGCGAACGCGAGGCCTTCTACCAGCAGGCCGGCGTGAACTCGGTGCCGACCATGATCATCGACGACC
>JBDLTM010000239.1:0-3802 GCA_039805805.1 Pseudomonadota bacterium
CGGACCGACGCGTGCGCCTTGACCTCGCAGTATCCGTCGTTGGTGAGGCTGCGCCGGGTGTCGTGCAGGTACTGCAGCCAGTCCTCGGCAGCGCGGCCCTGCTGGTCGACGCCTTGCTGCAGGGCGCGGGTCTGCTCACGCTCCAGCAGAAGATCCGCCTGCCTACAGACGCGCCGGATGTTGGCGTTGAGCGAGAGCATATCCTGCAGGAACGTCAGCTCCAGCAGGCGCGCTTCCTCGTACATCGTGTTCAGCATGCGGTTCAGCTCGGCGAGCTGCGCGCGGGTCTCAAGGGACAATTTTCCGGGCATGTGAGGTCTCCAGTTGTCGGGGTGTCAGGTCTAAGGCCCCCGGCCGGCGCGTCTAGCGCGCTCAACCGGGGGCGTTCGCCGCGCAACCTACGCGACGTAGTACAGATCCTCCTGCGCGCGGGTGATCGCGACATAGGCGAGGTTCGCCTCCTGCTCGAGCTGCCAAGGCTGCTTGGCGGCCCGGGACGGGCAGCGGGTGAAGTGTTCGAACAGGTAGACCCGCTTCCACTCCCGGCCCTTGGACTTGTGGTAGGTGGCCAGCGTCACGGCGCCCTTCACGTCGTCGCCGAAGAGGGCGGCGATGGCGGACACGACGTCTGTCACCAGATGCTGCCCACGCTCCTGACAGGCGGCGATGATCTCGCGCAGGGTGGCGGTGCGGTCGAAGAGCCGCTCGCGCTGCTCGGCCTCGTCGGGGTGGCCCTGCAACTTGGCGCACTCGCGCTTCTCGTAGGTGTCGAGCCGGGCCAGCAGCTCGGCGCAGGTCCGAACCTTCCACTTGCGGGCCAGCGCCGCCAGCCCTTCGCCAATGTCCCGGCCTTCGACCTTGGCGGGCACGCCCCTGCGGATCAGGCTGTATGCCAGCGAGATGAGCGGGGCGACGTTGCGGCAGAGCACGGCGTCCCGGCCGGGCTTAAGATCGCCGGGCAGCTCATCGACCGTGTGGACGGCGCCTTCTGGCGCGCTGTCGGCGGCCGTGATGTCGGGCACGTAAGCCTGCGCCTCGCGCACCACCGCCTTGGGGCAGCGCCACGTCACCGACAGGGGCAGAACGGTGGCGCGATACTCACGGATGAGGTTGGCCAGCGCCTGCGCGTCAGCCCCGGCGAAGCCGTAGATCGCCTGCGCCGGGTCGCCGACGATCACCAGCCGACCGAAGCGCTGCTTGACGAAGAGGCCGATCAGCGCCTGCCGGGCGGGTGACAGGTCCTGCGCCTCATCGACGAAGACGAAGTCGAACGGCCACTGGGGACGCAGCCTGCGCAGCAGGGGCACGAGGATCATGTCGTCAAAGTCGAACGTCTCGAGGTCCTCACACGAGCGCGTGTAAACGCTCTGCGCCGCGGCGATGATGCGGGGCCCGTCGACCTCGTCCAGCTCGACCCCGTGGTGGGCCGCCAGCCCGTACCAGACGTCAGTGTCCTCGATCTTGCCGAACACCCCGACAGCTGCCTGCTTGGCCATGTGGACCAGCCTGTCGATCTGGATCTCGTAGGCGCTGTAGAGGGCGTCGCGCCCGGCCTGCGCGCGGATCAGGTCGCGCACCTTGTGGGCGTTGAGGTTGACCTTGGGATTGAACCCGTAGGCGTCCTTCAGGAGGGTGGTGCCGAGGCCGTGGGCTGTGCGCGCCTGCACGTGCGGGAAGCCAAGGCCCGCGCCTTTGAGCTTGTCCTCGATCTCGCGGACGATGGCGGCGTTGAATGCCGCGATCAGCGTCTTGGCCTTGGGCTTGGCAGCCCGGATGGCGGAGGCGCCGAGGAGGATGGTCGAGGTCTTGCCGCAGCCCGCGCGAGCCTCGAGGGCGAGGTTGTCGTCGGTGTCGATCAGGGCCGACAGGAAGGCGACTTGTTGGGTGGTAGGCTTGAATGCCATGAGGTCAGGTCCTTGTGCAGGGGCGCGTCTGGGGCCGTCCCCACTGCGCTTGCACGCCTTAGCCCCGGCCACCGCTTGCGCGGCCCCGGGGCATGGAGGGCGTGACGCCCTGACTGGATGCGCACCCTAGCCTAGGCTGGCGGAGAGTGCAACTGTTTAGGTGCAGATCAGTCCGACAGGCAGGAGATCAGGTACACCGCGACGGCGAGGAGGTAGACAAGCATCGTTTAAACGACCGGGGCTCAGGCCCCGGGCTCCTCGGCCAGCCGGTCAGCCAGATCGAGGATGTCAGTCATGCCTGGGCCTCAGTCGTCTGCATCGTCGGCGCCATCGCCATGGATGTCGCCGAGGAACTCGTCCATGCAATTGAGGCAGATGCGGTATTCGCCCCAGAAGCTGCTGTCCACCAGAGCACGCTCGTATCGGTAGCGCTCTCCAGGCTCAATGGTGTGGTCCTGGCGGCCGTTGAGGGTGAAGCACCGGTGCTGCTTGCGCGCCGTCCGGATGGCGACGGTGCGGCACTTCAGGTCCGCCTCTTCGCCTTCAAACGGGTTGTAGCTGAGGTAGTCGTCGTCGGTGAAGGCGGCTGTGATGCTCTCGGTCATGGCTCAGGCTCCCGTAGCGCCGGTCTCGGCGCGGAGTGGCGAGCCTTCCAGGCCGCAGCGTTTCAGGTACTCGACGGCGCGTGCGGGCAGGGTGGAGTCCGGGTCGCGGCGCCTCAGGAGCCAAGCCAGCTGCCGCACCAGCGCAGCCAGGTCGTTCACCACGCGCTCGTCGGCCGCCGGCTGGGCGGCCAGGGCTTCGACAAGCAGCCGCGCCGACTGGCGAGCATCGGCCAGGGGGTGATGAGCCGGCAGTTCGTCGGGCCGGCGCTCGTTCGTCGCCAGCGGGTCGCGGCCCAGCGCGAGCAGCACAGAAGCCAAGTCGTGCAGTGGATAGGGCCCCTCCCACTCACGCTGCGCCGGCTCATCGGCCACGCACGCCGCCAGGAAACGCGCCTCAACCGGCCAGCAGCAGTCGGCCACCAGCACGGCGCCTTTGGCTTTCCATTGAAGCCACGCCTTCCAGAAAGCCGCGCGCACCTCGCCGGGGTAGGCGTGCGTTGTCTTCATGGCCGGCGCGTGCTCAGCCACCCACTGCAGACTCTCCTCACTACCAAAGGCCAGGTCCGGCGCACAGCACAGCAGTCCCTGCTCCAGCTCCCCGGCGGCGCGGTGCACCACCACCCAGCCTACAGCGAAGCCCTCCCCATGCAGACCGACGCTCTCAACGTCAAACACCATGAACAAGTCACTCACCACGGACTCCTTTCCACACGTTTATCCGTTTTCTGATTATCGTGCAGTATGGTCACTTCCACGCGTTTTTCCGCAGAGCCGTCCTTTCAGGGTCTGGAGGTCAGGGTATCAGAGGGTGAACTGGTCAGCCCAGCGGTCACCCTCGGCCCCCCATGACAGGTCGACGTCGCGGGCGCCATTGCAGGTGGCTGTCTCCCAGATTGCGAGGAGGGTGGTAGCGACGTCCAGAGCGCCCCCGTCCCAAATCGCCTCGGCCTCGGCGCGGTCACGGGCGTGGAACGCGATGGCGCGCATGATCTCGGGGGATGTCTGGCGGCTGTCAGCGGTGGCGATGAATGCCTCTGCGGCCGGGGTATCGAGGAATGGATGCATCGGGTGGGGTCCTTTGTTGAGGTCGAGAGGTGACCATAGACCTGCAACCATTGGGGCGCAATAGGGCTTTTCGAGGGGCTGTTTTGGGCGCGTTTATCTGCACCTATTTGGTGGCCAACACGCAACACGACGCAACGTGTTGCATCATGTTGCACGTGTTGCAACGGCCTGCTGCTGCAACACGGCATGCAACACGTGGGGGACCCCCCCCGTAGGGGGGGCCCCGTC
>JBDLTM010000240.1:0-3795 GCA_039805805.1 Pseudomonadota bacterium
GCTGCTGGCGGTCTTCATCTGCGACCTGACGCTGGCCGACCCGGCGCAGGAAAGCGCCCTGCTTTCCAAGTTCGAGAAGAACCCGCATATCCAGCGCACGCCCGACATGGGCTGGCAGGCACCGGCCCATGCCCCGGCAGGCTGGCCTGCCGACTTGGCCGAGCGCCCGGTCGTGGTCGGATTCGGGCCCTGCGGCATCTTCGCCGCGCTGGCGCTGGCGCAGATGGGGCTCAAGCCGATCGTGCTCGAGCGAGGCCGGCCGGTGCGCCAGCGCACCAAGGACACCTGGGGCCTGTGGCGCAGGAAGGTGCTGACGCCCGAGTCGAACGTGCAGTACGGCGAGGGCGGCGCCGGCCTGTTCTCGGACGGCAAGCTCTACAGCCAGATCAAGGACCCGCGTTTCCTGGGCCGCAAGGTGATGCAGGAGTTCGTCGACGCCGGCGCGCCGCCCGAGATCCTCTACATGGCGCACCCGCATATCGGCACCTTCAAGCTGGTCAAGGTGGTCGAGGCCATGCGCGAGAAGATCATCGAGCTCGGCGGCGAGATCCGCTTCGAGCAGCGCGTGACCGAGCTGCTGCTCGAGCCGGCCGAGGGTGACGCCCCCGCGGGCTTCCAGCCCCGGCGCGTGCGCGGCCTCAAGGTGCAGGACCTGGCCAGCGGCGAATTCCAGGAGATCGCCGCGCGCCGCGTCGTGCTCGCGCTCGGCCACAGCTCGCGCGACACCTTCGCGATGCTGCACGACGCCGGCGTGTTCCTGGAGGCCAAGCCGTTCTCGATCGGCGTGCGCATCGAGCACCCGCAGAGCGTGATCGACCAGTCGCTCTGGGGCCGCCATGCCGGCCACCCGCTGCTGGGCGCTGCCGCCTACAAGCTGGTGCACCACGCCGACAACGGGCGCGCGGTCTACAGCTTCTGCATGTGCCCGGGCGGCACCGTGGTCGCCGCCACCAGCGAGCCGAACCGCGTCGTCACCAACGGCATGAGCCAGTACTCGCGCGCCGAGCGCAATGCCAACGCCGGCATGGTGGTCGGCATCGACCCGGCCGACTATCCGACCGACGAGGCCGCCTGGATCGCCGCCTTCGGAGAGGCCGACGGCAAGCGCTACGCGGCGCAGGCGCAGGCCATGCGGATTAGCGGCCAGACGCATCCGCTCGCGGGCGTGGTGTTCCAGCGCCAGCTCGAGAGCCTGGCCTTCGAGGCCGGCGGGCGCGACTACCAGGCGCCGGGCCAGCTGGTCGGCGACTTCCTGGCCGGCAAGCCGTCGTCCGAGTTGGGCGCGGTCCAGCCCTCCTACAAGCCCGGCGTCAAGCTCGGCGACCTGTCGGCGGTGCTGCCCGGGTACGCCATCAGCGCGATGCGCCAGGCGCTGCCGGCCTTCGGCCGCAAGATCAAGGGCTACGACATGGCCGACGCGGTCATGACCGGGGTCGAGACCCGCACCTCCTCGCCGCTGCGCATCACGCGCGGCGAGGACCTTCAAAGCCTCAACGTCGAGGGTCTGTATCCGGCCGGCGAAGGCGCGGGCTACGCCGGCGGCATCCTGTCGGCCGGCGTCGACGGCATCAAGGTCGCCGAGGCGGTGGCGGTGGCGACGGTGGGCGCTGGACATTGATCCGCCAGCGCTGCCCTGCCCCACCGAGGGCGGCGCCATAAAAACGAAGGCCGGCATCCAAGCCGGCCTTGTTCATTGCAGCGCCCCGGGGATCAGGACTGCTGCAGGCGCGCGATGCGCTCCTCGAGCGGCGGGTGGGTCGAGAACAGCTTGCCCAGGCCGCCGGCTATGCCCATGGCCGCCATGCTCTGCGGCAGCGCGCCCGGATGCAGGCCGCCCAGGCGCGCCAGCGCGTTGATCATCGGCTGCTTGCGGCCCATCAGCCAGGCAGCACCGGCGTCGGCGCGGAACTCGCGCTGGCGGCTGAACCAGGCCACGATGATGGCGGCGACGAAGCCCAGCAGGATCTCCATCACGAAGCTGGTGACCATGTAGCCGATGCCGGGGCCGCTCTCGCGCTCCTCGCCACGGCGCAGGAAGCTGTCGACCGCGTAGCCGATCACGCGGCTCAGGAACACGACGAAGGTGTTCATCACGCCCTGGATCAGCGTCATCGTCACCATGTCGCCGTTGGCGATGTGCGCGACCTCGTGGCCGATCACGGCCTCGACCTCCTCGTGCGTCATGCCGTGCAGCAGGCCGGTCGAGACCGCGACCAGCGACGAGTTCTTGGTCGCGCCGGTGGCGAAGGCGTTGGGCTCGCCCTCGTAGATCGCGACCTCGGGCATCGCGATGCCGGCCTTGTCGGCGAACTTCTGCACCGTGTTGACGATCCAGGCCTCGTCGGCGTTGCGCGGCTCGTTGATCACGACAGCGCCGGTGCTCCACTTGGCCATCTGCTTGCTCATCAGCAGCGAGATGAAGGCGCCCCCGAAGCCCATCACGAGCGAGAAGCCCAGCAGCGCGCCCAGGTTGAGGCCGTTGGCCGAGAGGAAGCGGTCGACGCCCAGCAGGCGGGCGGTAATGCTCAATACCAGCATGACCGCCAGGTTGGTCAGCACGAAGAGAGCGATGCGTTTCATGTCAGGAATGACTCCGTGGTTGCAAGGGATGCGAGCCGGGCGGGACAAGGGACTGGAACCCGCCACTCGCAGCTGGAGATGATATGGGGTCGGCCCGGCATCGCTTCAAGCGGGTATCCACAGGGCGTCCGGGGTCATTGCGCCGGCAGCACGCGCGCGGGTCGGAACACCTGGACGTCGGCGTAGAAATCCGGATCCTCGCTGGCCGCCCACCAGCCCGGCACGCCCAGCACCGGCATCGGCGTGTAGGGCTTGGTGGCCAGCCATTCAGGCGTGAGCCGCGCCGCCAGCCAGTCATCCCAGGGGTGGACGACGGAACCCCTCGCGCGGGCGCCCGGATCGTCGTCCGGCCAGTCAGGCGGCACCGGCAGCTTCAGCACATGCGCGGTGATCGACTTGTAGGGATCGACCAGCTTCTCGGTCAGCGCGTGACCGAACAGCAGCAGCGTGGACCGCGCCCACAGCGGGCGCAGCTCGACGAACAGCCGCTGCCAGTCGCGCGCGAGCAGCGCCTGCCAGATGGGATCTGGCGCCTGCAGCAGCGCGACGTTCTCGTCGAACAGCGTCAGCGCGTCGCGCAGCGGACCGCGCCGGGCGCCGACTCCGCCGGAGGCCTCGATCGCCTGCGCCTGCAGGCGATTGAGCAGCAGCTTGGTGGCGGGAAAGCGCATCCAGCACAGCGCGTTGAAGAAGTCGTGCAGGCCCTCGCGCGTCGGCACTTCGCCGGTGGCGAAGATATGCGCCTCGTAGGCCACTCCCTCGGGCAGCTCGGCCTGGGGCACGAAGCGCCGGGGCGCCAGTGCCGCGGCATTGAGCGCCGCCGGCAGATCGCCACCGGCAAGCGCCGCTGCCGCGATCGCCTCGCCCGGCACGCGCCAGGGCGCGAGCCAGGGCTGGGACCAGTCGATCAGCCGCGCGAAATGGCTCAAACCAGCTTCCAGGGCAGGGCCTCGCCGGCGCGCAGCGGCTTGAGCTCGGCCTCGCCGAAGGCGAACGAGGCCGGCGGGGTCCAGCTCTCCCTGCGCAGCGTGATGGTGCCCTGGTTGCGCGGCAGTCCGTAGAAGTCGGCGCCATGGAAGCTCGCGAAGGCCTCGAGCTTGTCGAGCGCGCCGGCGGCGTCGAAGGCCTCGGCGTACATCTCGATCGCGGCGTGCGCGGTGTAGCAGCCGGCGCAGCCGGTCGCGTGCTCCTTCAGGTGGGCCGGGTGCGGCGCGC
>JBDLTM010000241.1:0-3791 GCA_039805805.1 Pseudomonadota bacterium
CGACAATGCAGCCTTGCAGCAGAGCAAGGCTGCAGCGCGGGCTGTCAACGGGGAGGAAGCCCAGCCGGCTTCCTTCAGCGATTTCAAGTTCGACGTCAGGCACTGACGTCGGCATCAACCTTTTTTTCCCGGAACCGTCCATGAGCGACACCCTGCGCTTGACCGAGGCGCTGATCTCCCTTTCCTCCGTCACGCCCGACGACGCGAGCTGCCAGCAGCTGATCGCCGATCGCCTGCAGCCGCTGGGCTTCGTCTGCGAGACGATGGCCAGCGGACCCGATTCCTTCCGCGTGACCAACCTCTGGGCGCGGCGCCCAGGCAGCAGGCCGGACTCGCCGACGCTGGTGTTCGCCGGCCACACCGACGTGGTGCCGACCGGCCCGCTCGAGGCCTGGGGCAGCGATCCCTTCAAGCCGACGGTGCGCGAAGGCAAGCTCTACGGCCGCGGCGCCGCCGACATGAAGGCCTCGCTGGCCGGCATGGTGGTGGCCTGCGAGGAATTCCTGGCGCAGCACGCCAACCCCGACCTGGCGATCGCCTTCCTGCTGACCAGCGACGAGGAAGGCCCGGCGCACGACGGCACGGTGGTGGTCTGCCGGGAGCTCGAGGCGCGCGGCGACAAGCTCGACTACTGCATCGTCGGCGAGCCGACCTCGGTCAAGCAGACAGGCGACATGATCAAGAACGGACGCCGCGGCACCATGAGCGGCAAGCTGACCGTCAAGGGCATCCAGGGCCATATCGCCTACCCGCACCTGGCGCGCAACCCGATCCACATGCTGGCGCCTGCTTTGACCGAGCTGGTGTCCACGGTCTGGGACCAGGGCAACGACCATTTCCCGCCCACGACCTGGCAGGTCAGCAACATCCACGGGGGCACGGGCGCGAGCAACATCATCCCGGGCAACGTGGTGGTCGACTTCAACTTCCGCTTCAGCACCGAGAGCACGGCCGAGGGCCTGCAGCAGCGCGTGGCGGAGATCCTGGCGCGCAACGGCCTGCAGGCCGGCACCGACTACGAGCTGGCCTGGACGGTCGGCGGACACCCCTTCCTGACCCGTCCGGGCACGCTGGTCGACGCGGTGCGCGACGCGATCCGCGCCGAGACTGGGCTAGAGACCGAGCTCTCGACCACCGGGGGCACCAGCGACGGCCGCTTCATCGCCAGGATCTGCCCGCAGGTGATCGAGTTCGGCCCGCCGAACGCGACCATCCACAAGGTCGACGAGTGCATCGCGCTGGTCGACATCGAACCGCTCAAGAACGTCTACCGCCGCACGCTCGAGATCCTGGCCCAGGTGCCAGCACAGGACGAGGTGACGCCGTGAGGCTGGATCAACTGCTGCAGGCTGCCACCGGGCAGCTCGAGGCCGCCGGACTGGCCTACGGCCACGGCACGACCAATGCCCGCGACGAGGCGGCCTGGCTCACGCTCTGGAAGCTGGGCCTGCCGCTGGACGCCGACCTCGACGAGCTGGCCGGGCGCGACTGCACCGGGCCGGAAGTCGAAGCCGTGCTGGCGCTGATCAGGCTGCGCATCAGCACGCGCAAGCCCGCGGCCTACCTGACGCACGAGGCCTGGCTGCAGGGCCTGCCCTTCTACGTCGACGAGCGCGTGATCGTGCCGCGCAGCTTCCTGGCCGAGTTCATCGCGGCCGCCGAGGGCGCCGAGAACATCGACGGCTGGCTGGGCGAACATACCAGCAAGGTGCTCGACCTGTGCACCGGCAATGGCAGCCTGGCGGTGATCGCGGCGCTGGCCTGGCCCGAGGTCACGGTCGATGCGGCCGACATCTCGCCCGACGCGCTGGCGGTGGCCCGCATCAACGTCGACAAGCACGGCCTGCAGGACCGCATCCGGCTGGTCGAGTCCGACGGCTGGCAGAACCTGCCCGGCCAGTACGACCTGATCCTGTGCAACCCGCCCTATGTCTGCCGCCAGGGCATGGACTCGCTTCCGGCCGAGTACCGCGCCGAGCCACTGATCTCGCTCGACGGCGGGCTGCAGGGCAGCGAGGACGGCATGGACTTCGTGCGCCACCTGCTCGACCATGTGCTGGAACACCTCAACGAGGGCGGCGTGCTGCTGCTCGAGATCGGCAACGAGCGCGAGCATTTCGAGCGCGCCTTCCCCGAGCTGCTGGGCTACTGGCCCGAGACGACTTCGGGCGAAGGCCCGGTCGTGCTGCTGACGCACGAGGCACTGGCCGGCTGGCAGGCGACCCGGGGCATCAGCAGCGGCGTCGAGGGCATGGACGCATGATCACGCTGCGCAACGTCACGCTGCGCCGCGGTGCCAAGGTGGTGCTGGACCAGGCCTCGGCGACGATCAACCCGGGCGAGCGCGTCGGCCTGGTCGGGCGCAACGGCGCGGGCAAGTCCAGCCTGTTCGCGCTGCTGCAGGGCCATCTGCACGAGGACGGCGGCGAGTTCAACTGGCCGCGCCAGTGGCAGCTCGCGCAGGTGGCGCAGGACATGCCCGAGACCGAGCAAGCCTGCACAGAGTTCGTGATCGAGGGCGACACGCGGCTGACGGCTGCCAGGGCCGAGGTCGCGCAGGCCGAGGCCAGCGGCGACGGCTTGCTGCTGGCGCACGCCTACACCGCGCTGCACGACGCTGGTGCCCATGACGCGCCGGCGCGCGCGCAGGCGCTGCTGCTGGGCCTGGGCTTCCAGGTCAACGAGCTGGATCGTCCGGTCAACAGCTTCTCGGGCGGCTGGCGCATGCGGCTGCAGCTGGCGCGCGCGCTGATGTGCCCGTCGGACCTGCTGATGCTCGACGAGCCGACCAACCACCTCGACCTCGACGCGCTGGTGTGGCTGGAGAGCTGGCTCAAGCGCTATCCCGGCACGCTGCTGGTGATCAGCCACGACCGCGAGTTCCTCGACGCCGTCACCCAGGTGACGATCCACATCGAGAACGCCAGGCTCAACCGCTACGGCGGCAGCTACAGCCGCTTCGAGGACATGCGCGCCGAGCAGATGAGCCAGCAGGCCGCGGCCTTCGCGCGCCAGCAGGACAAGATCGCGCACCTGCAGAAGTTCATCGACCGCTTCAAGGCCAAGGCGACCAAGGCCAAGCAGGCGCAGAGCCGGGTCAAGGCGCTCGAGCGCATGGAGAGGATCGCGCCGGTGCTGGCCGATGCCGAGTTCAGCTTCGAGTTCCAGGAGCCGGCCCAGCTGCCCAATCCGATGCTGAGCCTGCGCGAGGCGAGCTTCGGCTACCGCGCCGAGGACGGCGCCGAGACGACCATCGTGCGCAACGTCACGCGCTCGGTGCTGGCGGGCCAGCGCCTGGGCATCCTGGGCGCGAACGGCCAGGGCAAGTCGACCTTCGTCAAGACGGTGGCGCGAGCGCTGCCGCTGCTGGCGGGCACGGTGACCGAGGGCAAGGGCCTCAACATCGGCTACTTCGCCCAGCAGGAGCTCGACGTGCTGCGCCCGGACGAGGCGCCGCTGGCGCACATGATCCGCCTGGCGCGCGAGACCGAGGCGGCCGGCGCCCTGTCCGGCCAGTCCACGCGCGAGCAGGACCTGCGCAACTTCCTGGGCAACTTCCAGTTCACAGGCGACATGGTGATGCAGGCGGTCGGCAGCATGAGCGGCGGCGAGAAGGCGCGCCTGGTGCTGTGCATGATCGTCTGGCAGCGCCCCAACCTGCTGCTGCTCGACGAGCCGACCAACCACCTCGACCTCGCGACGCGCGAGGCGCTGGCGATGGCCCTCAACGAGTTCGAGGGTACCGTCATGCTGGTCAGCCACGACCGCGCGCTGCTGCGCTCGGTCTGCGA
>JBDLTM010000242.1:0-3777 GCA_039805805.1 Pseudomonadota bacterium
AATGATGCGCTGCAGGCCTTGCCCAAGGAGCGGCGCGGGCCGGATCAGTTGAGCGAGCGCTTCATCAGCCTGATCGGCCAGCTGTACCGGGTCGAGGCCTTGGCCAGCGAGCGTGGCCTGGGGGTGCAGGAGCGGCACTCGCTACGCCAGCGCGACAGCGTGCCGCTGCTCGCCGAGATCGAGGCCTTGCTGTTGAGTCACCTGCACGGGGTGCTGCCGGCCAGCCTGCTGGGCAAGGCGCTGCACTACCTCTCGGCGCAGTGGAACAAGCTCACGCGCTACGTCGAGGACGGGCGCTACCCGATCGACAACAACCCGTGCGAGAACGCGATCCGCCCCTTCGCGGTCGGAAGACGCAGCTGGCTCTTCAGTGACACGGTGGCTGGGGCCAACGCCAGCGCCAACCTGTACTCGCTGCTGCAGACCTGCCAGGTCAACGGCATCGACGGCTATCGCTACCTGCGCGAACTGCTGGTCGCCTTGCCCCAGGCCCGCACGGTCGACGACTACGAAGCCCTGCTGCCCTGGCGGCTGACGCCGCGCGCCTGAATCCCGTACCCGAGTTCCCGTCCCGCATCAAGGGGCGGGGTTACTCGACCGCTTACGCAAGATCTCGTTGCGCACGCTGGCACCAGGCCGGTTCTCCTTCCAGGGCTTCTTGGCATTCTTGCGTACCGGAATGATCGCTTGAGCCTCGCGCTGCGCGATCGCCTCGTGACATGCCTTGGTGTCATAGGCCCCGTCGCCGCTGACCGACAGCAGCGCCTCTTCGGGGTCGATCTGACCGAGCAGAGCGGGCAGCATCGGCGCGTCGCCCACCGAGTTCGGCGTGACTTCGACCGCGCGGATTTCCATCGTCTCGGCATCAATGCCCAAGTGCAGCTTGCGCCACTGGCGCCGATACTCGGCGCCATGCTTCTTGCGCTTCCACTCGCCTTCGCCCATCATCTTCAGCCCCGTGCTGTCGACCAGCAGGTGCAGACCTTGTGCGGATGGCCGATATGGAATCTGAACCTTGAGCGTCTTCTGGCGGCGGCAGACCGTACTGTAGTCAGGCACCTGCCACGGCAAGCCAGCGAGCTTGAGCAGGCTTTCGACCATCCCCACAGCCTGGCGTAACGCCAGGCCGAATAGGCCCTTGATCGTCAGACAGAACTGGATCGCCGCGTCCGAAAAGGTCGGCGTGCGACCGCGCTTGCCGCTGGCCATTCCCGACCACTGCTGGTCGCGATCCAGCCAGATCATCAGCGCACCGCGCGACTTCAGGGCTTGGTTGTAGCGCCTCCAGTTGGTCGTCTTGTACTTGGCGGGTTCTGGCCTGACTCTGTCGCTCATGACCGCAGCTTACAGGGACTCAGGCGACGACCGGACGGCCGATATCTGCAACAGAGCCCTTCGGGGGCACAGAAGCCGGCTTCCTGGGCGCCGAAGAACACCGGCCGGCAGATGGTCGAGGCGTCATGGCCGCGGTAGGCCAGGTACAGCCAGTGGCCGGCACGCCGATCCGCTGGCACGGCCTTGAAGGTCTGGGTACCGGTCAGCGCAGCGGCCACCAGCTGGAAGCCCTGCTGCATCTCGGCATCGCCCGCGCCGGCTTGGCGCCGGCTCAGCTGGGCGATCGCTTGTCCGGCCGCATCGAGCACGGCGGTCGGGTTCAGCCCGGCGGCTGCCACGTTGCGACGTGCCTCCTCGAAGCCTCCGGGCGCCATGGCGGCCGCCGCCGCCCAGCCATTGCTGGTTTCGACCAGATAGAGCCTGACCGGGAAGCGTCCGAGGTCCATCTGGCCGGGCTGCAGATGGCTCTGCAGCTTGACGGTCCAGCCCGGTGACAGGGCACCGGTCATGGTCTCGAAGAAGGTCTTTTCCTGTTTCATCGACTGCCTTTCAGTGCCGTGGGCATCTGGGTCTTGGTGTACTGGAACGAGGGGGCCGTGCACCACCAGCAATCGGATGGTGTCCATGCGTTTTCTTCTGACTCATCTCATGGCCATGGAACCCATAGAACCTCATAGAAAACCCATAGAAACCCATAGCCATGCCTAGGCGGACGTATAGATCGCCCAGCGGCGTTCGCCACTTTGTTGCAAAAGGCCACACTGTTTCATTCGCTTGAGCAAGCTGGAGGCCTGATCGGACGACAAACGACAGAGCTCCATGACCTCGGCGCGCCTGATCTGACCGTGCTGCCGCACGTAGCTCAGCACCATCTGCTCTTGCTGGATCGGCGCGAACCCGGCCTGGCGGGTATAGCCGGCCTTGTCGCCTGCCACCCGGTACACGGCAGCCGACAGCGTGTAGCTGCGTCCGCGCGTGGTGCCATGGGCTTCCACCAGGCCGGCTTCGGTCAGCGCCTCCAGTGTGCGTTTGGCACTGGTCGCGTCACGCTGGATTCGCCCAGCCAGTTCCTCCCCGGTCACCCGCTTGAGTTCGCGCACTGCAGCCAAAGCGATCAGGCTGTCGATCGGTAACTCGGCACCCCTGCGCCGCTCCTCTTCTACCACCAGGCGACGGAAATCCCGGTCGGCCGGATCGGTGGGCAGGCGCACCACCACGCCATGGGCATCGGTGCGCGAATAGTCGGGACTGGGGCGGCCGAACTTGAGAAGGCCGCGAAAGATGGTGTCGACTCCGCGGCCCGAACGCTCCACCACGCCGACACGTTTCATCGCGTCGGCGAGCGCCGGGTTGCGCGGGCGCGGCTCGGTCACCAGCAGGTTGGCCAGCGTCACGCCATCCATCAGCCCGCCGGGGTTGCTGACTACCAGCGCATCGTCCTCCAGCCGCACGTGGACGGCGCCCAGGCGGTGGTAGTCGCGGTGGATCAGGGCATTGGCCACGGCCTCGCGGAAGGCAGACAGGTCCACCATCGGCACCGGCACGCGGAACAGGCCGACCTGGATCTCCTCCTCCGGGTTGTAGGGGCGGAAGTTGGTCTCCAGCCAGTCGAGCGCCTTGAGCAGCGGAAACCGCCGGAACTCGTTGAAACGCACCGCCTGCTGCGCCATGACCTGGAAGGCAAACTCGTGCGTCGGCACCCGCTCGCGCAGGGCGCCCTCACGGCCCACCAGCAGCAGGCCAGTCAGCGTCGGCACGCGGGTGCCGTCCGCCAGGCGCGCGGTCAGGCCCAGCGCACCGTCCAGTGCCTCGTCGTCCAGTTCCAGCAGCACCCGGTCGCCACCGTACTGCTGAACGGCCTGACGCAGGCGCTCGCGCTCGAGCGGGTCGAGGTCGGCCAGCGTGGCGCCTGCCACCGGCTGGGCCGAGACGTCGATCAGCCCGAAGCTGGAGGCACGGCTGATCCGCTCGTGGGGCAGCATCGGCATGCATTCAGGGGTGCCATCATGCTTGAGCCGGCGGCGCAAGTAGACCCCCTGGTGGGTGGCCACCTCGCCCTGGGCCTTGGGCACCTCGATGCGGGCGACGCGCACACCTTCGGCCTCGACCGAGGACACCTGGACCGTGAGCGAAGGCGAGGTGCGCGCAGCGACCATCCCGGCCAGCCCCGCCAGCATCTGGTGCTCCGGATGCAGTCCGGTGGGGCGGCCGTCATCTTCGACGCCCAGCCACAGCTCGCCGCCCTCGGTGTTGGCCAGGCAGACGATGGCCTCGACCAGGTCGCGGTCGGGCAGCCTTTTGAGGTCGCTCTTGAACTCGACGGTCAGCGATTCGTTCGGCGGCAGGATAGGGGTCATGAGGCAGCAGTTTGCAGCAAGGAGGTAACGCGGACGCAGCCGGTGATGAGGTCGAGATGCATGATTTTCTCTTGGCGTGGGTCGG
>JBDLTM010000243.1:0-3752 GCA_039805805.1 Pseudomonadota bacterium
ACTGATCCAGGCGCAGCCGCGCGTCGGCGAGCGGATCTTCCCCATCCACCCGCAGACGCTCTCGAAGTATTTCACGCAGGCCTGTCGGGACCTGAGCATCCCGGATCTGCACTTCCACGACCTGCGGCATCACGGCGTCTCGCTGCTGTTCGAGCAGGGCTACCGGATCGAGCAGGTCGCGCTGGTCAGTGGCCACAAGAGCTGGCAGCACCTCAAGCGCTACACCAACCTCAAGCCGGAAGACCTGCACCACGGGCCACATGCTGACGCGCCTCGGCGCGCATAGCGTCGAAGTATTCGGCCACGTCGCGCGCGTCGGCCCAGCGCTTGCCGCTGTCGATGTAGGTCGGGATGCCCAGCGTGCCATCGCTGATGCGGCGGTTGATGGCGGCCGTCGTCAGGCCGAGCGCGTCGGCCAGCTGCTCGACCCGCAGCCGAGGGCCGAACTTTTCCAGCAGGTAGAACTGGTGAAGCATGCTCATGCTGCGCTTCCTTTCGTCTGTTTGGCCTTCAGCTTGGCCGCACACTCGCGGCAGACATCCAGCTTGTGAAATTTCTCCGAACCGGCCTGAGGCTTTTGCTGCTCGCAGACCATGCAGTCGATCACGGCATTCGGCCGCAGGTCGGCCAGCGTGCGTGTCTGGTTTTGTCGAGTCATTGGGGCCCCCAGCACCTGACCCATGCATGCATGGCCAGCGCTGCGCCGCCAATGCTCAGCATGAGCACGCCGGCATAACCTGCCGCTGAGGCCAGGTTCAGCAGGCGCTGCTTCCAGACCGGTACCGGCTGGGACTCAGGCCAGATCGGCAACTCAGGCGGCATGACGGACTCCTTGGAGCGCTGTCGGCGTACAGGGCAATCGCGTCCTTGCCTGCAATCGCCAAATTCATCGCAACAGTTCATGACGGTCATGCCTCCTTCCTGGCTTGTCGTACCAATCTCGGCAGCTTTTCGGCTGCTGCCTGAATGCCGCGCTGGCTGGCCTGCTGCAGCATTTCCCGTGCGGCGGCCGCAGCGACTTGCAATGACCGCGCATGCTGCGGCGTGATGATCGAGTTTTCGGCCACACACTGATCGATGGTGCTCAGGCCACCGCGGATCACGCGCACTGTCGGGTGGGCATGGGCTTGTGGCTGGTCATGCAGGTAAGCCATCAGGGCCAGCGTCAGCATGGTCTGGAATCCGACCAGCGCTGCCTGGTTCGACTGGTTAAGGTTCAGCCAGGCGCGCGTCTCATCCACCAGTAGAGCGTCAAGCCACTTCTGGCGCTGCGCTTCGGTGCGCTGTTCGAGCTCAGTGCCGCCCGTGAGGCGCACGCCGCGGCTGAGAAATGCGTGCAGGTTCATCCCGTCTTTCTCCTCGATGCCGGCTGGTCATTTGCTGCCGCCCGCAGCAAGCCCGTGAACGGTCCTGCCACGTATTCGCGCCAGATCTCGTGACGCTTGATCTGGCCGATCAGGGCTGCGCTGCAGCCGTACCGGATGCCCAGCTCGGCGTTCGACTCATCGCTTGCACGAATCGCGACGATGTCGTCCCAGGCAAAATTGCCACGCCACCGGCGCGTCCCGCGTGCGATCGCGGCACGCTGGGCCAGCGTCAGCACCTTCCCGCGCTGCCATTGGTTTTGCTTGCGCTTGCGCAGGTGGCTCAGGTCGACGCACCGATCGTTTCCGCACACTGGCAGCAGCTGGATGCCGGCCGGCAGCGCCTGTTCTCCATGCAGCTGCTGGTACAGCCAGCGCCGCACATGCAGCTGCCGCCGGGTGTCACCCGGCATCTTGAAGGTCGGGGCTCCGCTTTCCGATAGGCCACCGGTCCATTCCATGCAGCCGTCAACTTGCTTTATGTAGCCGTCCAGGTGCAGCCGGATGTCGTCGGCCGACGGCTGCCAGTCGACCAAGGCATACCGTTGCTGCCCGCACAGATAAATCAGTCGGATCAGCCCTTCATCGGTCAGCGTCGTCAGCATCTGGCGGGCCTCGACGCGGCGCGGGTTTTTCCAGTGGCGGCTCGGCGACAGGTCCAGCAGGCGCACCGGCGCCGCGCTGATCGCCGACAGCACGTTCTGGCGCGTCAGGGGCATGGTCTCAAGCCTCGACATCATGGCCTCCCGCGTCCAGCTCGAGTTCGTCCGGATCGAAGCGGTACGAACCCAGTTTTCCGTCAGGGATGACAAGCCACTCCCCGGTGCCGATCTCGTCAACGATCTCGCCTGACTTGCCCAGCGGCGAATCAAGGATCAACACCCGCCTCCCGATCGCCAGGCTTCCCGCCTCGCTGTCATCTGCGGGCCTGCCCCCCGCGACCGCTTGCGGGCGCGTTCCATCCCCTTCGCCGCCGGCGGCGGCGACTGACTCATCCTCCAAGCCTCGCATCGCGGCAGCGATGCCTGATCTGACATCCTCCTCGCGCGCCCTGGGCTCGGTCGGCGCCGCGTCCTTGCGCTTGCCTCGGCCGCGCCCGGACTCGCCCTTGCGCGAGCCGCGCGCAGCCGGGCCGTCGCTGGCCACTGCCTTCCCCCGCGCCCCATTGGCTTGCGCAGCAGGGCGGAGGGGTGGATCGCTCTGCGCAGCCTCGGCGGCCTTCGCGGCCTTGACCGCTGCGCGGGTGGCCGACTTGACGGACTCCTTCACCAGCTCGATGTCGATCCCGAACTCCTCGGCGACCATCCGCAGGCCGACGTTGGTGTCCGATTCGTCGAGCCAGTGGTGATAGCCGACGTCGGTGAACATCACCAGCAGCAGCAGGGCCCGGGTCGGGTTGGTCTTCTCGTCCTTGACCCAGTCCAGCATGCCTTGCTTGGGCGCGACCTTGCCCAGCTCCAGCAGCTTGCACAGACGCGCGCACTGTTCCTGGTTGATCTTGTGCACGTAGGCCGTGGCCAGGTAACGCATCAGCGTCGGCCAGGTCGCCACTTCATCCTGGCACTGCATCTCCTCCCAGGTCGTTACCAGCAGCTGCCAGCGCCACTCGGCCTCGTACTCGCGCCGTGCCTCTTCCTTGGCCTTCTCGGCTGCGTGCTTCTTCTCGGCCTGGCTGCCGCGCTCCTGCTCGGCGGCTTCCTCGGCGCGGCCGGCGGCGCGCAGCAGCTGGGCCACCACGTCGTTCGGCAGGCAGGCCAGCAGCTCGCCGTCCTGGTGCGGGTTGGCGATCAGCACCGGGACGATGCCCTGCGCCTCCATCAACTTGCCGATGATCGCCCGCAGCGGCTGATTCGTCGGACTGTCGTCCGGATCGTCGAGCCGGCAGTGGCCGTCAACCCGGCCGCTGAACATCGATGGCATCAACGCCTTGGCCTCGCGACCGTCGATGACGACCTGACCGCGCTCGTGCGCCTCGCGCTTGGTGCGCGCGGCCAGCGCGTCGCGCTTGGCCTGGTGGCAGGGCGGGTCGATGCACAGATCCTCGCCCTCGACATCGGCAAACAGGTCGGGGTCCGCGCCGGTGCGCTTGGAGCAGGTGCTGCAGCTGCCGCTGGCCGGTACCAAGGTGGCGTCGTGGATGTCGAACGGTGCATCGCTCAGCTTGAGCATGTAGTGGTTGCGCACCAGCCGCTTGGCTGCCCGGTATGACCTGGGCGCGCTCTCGCCGCTGGGGTCGGCGGCGATGTCCTTCACCGCCTGCGCCTGCAGCTTGGTGTCCGGGATGCGCGCGATCAGCAGCGCATGGCTGGCGTCCATGCGGCCCTCGCGCAGCGCCTCGCGGCCGTCCGGGCCCAGCTCGAGCAGCTTGAGCCGACCATAAACGTAGCT